>VGJF01000115.1 GCA_016867585.1 Candidatus Aminicenantota bacterium
GACATATTTCGCCGCCTTGGCTTTCAGGGCCGGATCATCGAGGAGGAAAGCCAAGGGAATGAATCCGTCGAGCCAGTAGGGAGCGCGTTCCCAGCCCTCGGCCTGTCCGCCGAACCACTTGCTCTGTCCGACGTCGGGCCAGAACTCGTCGAGACGGCCGCTCAGTCCTTGGGCCTGGATGCGGAGCTGACGGAGGAGCCAGCCCCGGGGCTTGACCGCCCCGAGGGGGAGAGGGCGGAACGCGGGCTCGGCCAATCCGGCCGAAGGCGGCCCCGTCCCGCTCGTCCGCGGTCCGGACGTCCTCGCGGCCCGGCCCTTGTTCGCGGCGGCGAGAGCCGTCGTTCCGGCGGCCATGCGGTTCAAGAATTCCCTGCGGTTGAGGACGGACATGGAGACGGCACCTCCTCGGCCTTCTTCATTTCGGAATCCCGCCGCGGACGCGGACGAGATAGGCCAGGCGGACGGGCTCGCCGGGTTCGAGGACGATGGGGGAGAGTCCCGGCCAGGATGGATTGAGGACTCCGCCGTAGCTCGTCCGGATGAGCCAGGGGATTTGAGGGCCTCCGGGGTGCTCGGGGAGAACCTCGATCAACAGCTCGGCCTCTTTGGCCGCCAGGCCCGCCCAGCGGAGCGGCGTGTTGACGACGTCGGCCTCGAGGATCTCTTTCTCGGCCCGGATCGCCGCCCCCTTGAAAAAGGAGGCGCCGCGGAAGCAGAGTCCGCCGTAGCCTTTGCCCTGGTCGGGCGCTCCCTGGAGCTCGAGCGGACCCCCGACCGCTTCGAGGACGATTTCGACGGTCAAACGGCGCTCTCCGGACTCCGCGAGGCTCGTCCGGAGGAGGACGTATTCCCGGGCCACGGTCTCGCGGCCGTCCAAGACCCAGGCGTTCTCGACCCCGAGCTCGGCCGAGCCGAGCGAAGCCGCCCGGAGGGTCCAGCGGGTGAAAATCTGGCGGAGCGGCGGGCTGCGGGCCTCCCAGTTGCTCGTGACCACTCCTCGGGTCTTGACCACGGGCCAGGCCCAGAAGAGGCCGCGGTGATGGGGATGGTCGGCCGGGAAATCCTCGGTCAGGACCCGCCCGTCGAGCCCGTGGAGCGGATGGATGTAGCTCGAGCGGATGAACTTCGGATCGAGGCCGTCCTTGACTTGGTCGCCGTAGCGGTAGACGAGGACGGGAGTCCGTCCGTCGCGAAGGGTCAGCGTCCCGGCCTCCGGGTCGTCGGAGAAATTCATCTGTCCGGCCGCGGCCGCGGCGAAAGCGAGCATCGCCCCTCCGAGCAGCGCCGCGATCTTCATGGCTTCCTCACGCGCGTTCTCCTCAATTCGGCGAGTTTGGCCTCGTCGACCTCGATCCCCAATCCCGGGCCCCTCGGCGGATAGGCCAGGCCGTTTTCGATCCGGATCGGCTTCTTGAGGATGTCGGCCGCCAGGAATTGGGGGCCGTTGAGAGCGGCCGGCTTTTTCAAGTTATGGGCTCCAAAGAGGGCCAGGGCGGCGGCCAGGGAGATGTCCGGGTCGGTCAGCCCGCTGCCCAGCCACATCAAGTCGTGGTCGAGACAGTAACCGACCTGCCGGCGGGCCTCGGCCAGTCCGCCGCAGCGGGCATGCTTGACCGCCAGTCCGTCGAGCATCCCGAGCTTGTGGAACTCCTCGAGCTCGGTCCGGGAGACGATCCCTTCGTCCATCAGGATGGGCAGGGCTCTCTGCTTCTTGAGAAGTTGATAGGCGCCGATCCGGTTCGGCCGGAACGGCGCCTCGAGGACGTCGACTCCGGCCTCGGCCAGAAGGGGGGCGGCCTTGAGGGCGGTTTCGAGGTCGTAGCCGCCGTTGGCGTCGGCCCAGAGAAACGCCCGAGGCGCGAGGCGGCGGACCTCCCGGGCCAGGGCGGCGTCGAATTCGGGATCCGGGGCGACCTTGAGGTTGAAATGGCGATAGCCCCGCTTCAACCCGGCCTCGACCGAGGCCGCCGCTTCGTCGATTTTAAGGACGTTGACCGTCCAGGAAAGGGTGACCGGTCCGGCGGCCAGCCGGCCCCACATCCGGGCGACCGATTGGCCGAGGAGCTTTCCGGACAAATCGTGAAGGGCGAGGTCGATTCCGGCCCGGGTGATCGGCAGGCTGGTTGAAAAGCCCGGGGCGACGGCTCTGTCCATGGCCGCGTGGGCCCCGGCGATGTCCAAGGGGGAGCGGCCGACCAGGGCCGGGATGAAGCAATGCTCGAGGGCGGCGGCGGCCGTCTCGAGCGTCTCGTCGCTCCAGGTCGCCAGGGGGACGGATTGCCCCCAGCCGACCGTCCCGTCGCCGGCCGTGATCTTGACGATGACGGCCGGCCGTCCGGACGCCCCCTTCGGCCCGGTGAGGAACTTGAAATACCCGGCCGTGGGGTAGAGCACGGGAAAGATATCGATCCGGTCGATCTTGATCCCGCCTTGGGCCCGAGGCCGAAGGCCGGTCAGCAGGTAGGCGCCGGCGGAGGCTGTTTGGATGAATCGGCGCCGGTTCATCGCGGGGGCCTGTTCTTGATGTAGGCCTCGTAGCGCTCGGCGACTTTTCCTCCGTTCGCGTCGCCTTTGTGGACGAGGACGCCGACCCGCTGGCGGACCGTCCCTCCCTTAAGGAGAAGGAAGGGCTTGCCGCTCACGCCGTCGGGCCGGCGCGGCCCGAAGCAGCCGTATTCGCGGGTCAGCCAGCGGTGGTTGGCCCAATCGGGATACTGGAAAACGGCCACTCCGGCCGTCTCGGCGTCGACCGTGTTCGAATAATCGATCCACTTGGCGACCTGCATGTTGGTCGCTTTCTCCCCCTCGGCGCCGGCGTCGTTCATGATTTTCCCCCCGCTCTCTCCGCTCCAGCGCTTTTCGAGGCGCAGGTAAGGCCAGGCGTAATGGACCTCGTCGCTCCGGAATTCCAGGGCCTCGACGAGGACTCTCAACTCGAAGACGAGGTCGAGAAAATACTCCCCCCCGCCGAGGGCCTGAACCGTCATCGTCCGCCGCTCTTCGAGAAGCGGCCCGGCCTCGTCCGTCTCCCAGGCGAGCCGGGCCTCGATGAGCGCCCGGGCCCCCCCGGCATCGAGCCGGGAGAACTCGAGATGCCGGATTCGGTCGCGAAAAGGCGGCTCGTATCGCTTTCCGGATTCGACCTCCCGGCCCGAATAATAGGCGTTGTACAGGCTGACCTCTCGTCCTCCCTCTATCCGGACGGTGTCGGCGAACCAGAAGGAGCGATGGTGGGGGTACGGTTCGGCCCTCTGGACGAGCATGTTCCGGCCGCCCGGGCTGTTCAGGGGCCAGTAATGGGGGAGGTCGAGCGCCGCGGCGTATTGATAGGCGAAGGCCTCCCGGCCGCCGATGAGGACCGCGAGCCGGCCGGCCTTGTCGTCGCGCCGCAGGGAGATCTCCGCGGCCGCGGCCGCCTCCGGCCGAGTCGCCGGCGACGGGCTTCGGGAAGCCGCGGCCCAGGCCGCCCCTCCGACGAGAACGGCCAGGTACGAGGCGAGGATCGAACGCGTCATTCCGGCTTCTCCCCGTCCGGTCAGACGACCCACGGATCGCGATGGGGATAATCGAGCCGGCGGTCGGCCTCTTCGTCCCCGACGAACCGTTCGGTCCGGGGGTTCCAGCGGAGCTTCCGGCCGAGCTTCATGGCGATATGGGTCAGGAGGCAGACGGAGTTCGAGCGGTGGCCGACCTCGACCGGGGCCGCCGTGGCCTTGCGGCTGCGGACGCATTCGAGGAAGTTCTTCATGTGATTCCCGCTCGGCCTGAGCTTGACCGCCCCCTCCCCGGGCTTGAAGCGGAGGATCTCGGGGCTCGAGGCCTTGACTTCGCTCCGGGAGCAGAAGACCCAGCCCGTCTCCCCCTCGAACCGGACGCCGGCCGGGTCGCCCGAATCCTGGATGAGGCGGACGCCGTCGGCGTACACGGCCTCGGCATGGTACTTCGTGTGGACGTCGAAGAGGCCCCGGTCGGGAAACTCGGCCGTCGCCTCCACCTCGACGGGGCCGCTCTCCTCCGTCCCGTTTCCCCACTGGGCGATGTCGTTCATGTGGGAGCCCCAGCCGGTGATCATTCCCCGGCAATAAGCTTCGACCTGGAGCCAGCCGGGCCGCTCGTAGCTCGTCTGGGGATGGACCCGGTCCTCCGTGAAGGGCGCTTCGGCGGCCGGGCCGAGCCAGAAGTCGTAATCGAGGTATTTCGGGACGGGCATCGGCTGGGGATTTCCCGTCCCCTGATCCGTCGGATTGGCAACCCGGATCGTCCGGAGCTTCCCGACCCGGCCGTTGCGGACGGCCTCGCAGGCCATGAGGAAGTAAATCTGCGAGCGCTGCTGGGAGCCCGTCTGGAAGACCCGCCCGGCCTTGGTCACGGCCTCGACGAGCTTCCGGCCCTCGGCGATCGTGTAGGTCAAGGGCTTTTCGAGGTAGATGTCCTTGCCCGCCTCCGCGGCCGCGATCCCGTGAAGGGCGTGCCAGTGATCGGGGGTCACGATGAGGATGGCGTCGATGTCGCTCCTGGAGAGCAGGTCTCGGAAGTCGGCATAGGCGTCGATCCCGCGGTAGGTCGTCCGGCCGAACTCGGCGGCGTAGATTCTTTCGGCCAGCCATTGGCCGTCCTCGAGGCGGTGGCGGTCAACGTCGCAGACGGCCGTGACCCGGGCTCCGGCCTCGAGACCGCGGTAAATGGCCTCCTGCATGTCGCCCCGTCCCTGCCGTCCGAGGCCGATGCAGCCGATCTGGATCGTGTCGTTCGGGGCGGGGCGGCCGAACAGAACTCGGGCCGGGACGATCGCCGGGCCGATCGCGGCGGCGGCTTGCTGCTTGAGAAAACGGCGGCGGGGAAGGCTTCCCATGGACTCTCCTCCGGGTCGGTTCCTCCCGAAGCTAACACGCCGGATTTCAGCTTGTCAAACTTTTCCTGAAGGCCTCGCGGGGCCTCTCGGGAAAAAGGCCGGGGGAGGTCAGGGGCGGATCGACAGCGAGACCTTCAGGACGCCGAAGCGTTGGCCCATCGCCGCTTCTTCAAAAGCCGAGTTTGAGGCCGAGGCGGAACAGCCTCGCTCCGTAGAGGGCGCTCGTCAGGCCGAAGTCGGGGGCGACGAATTTCTGGCCCGGCCGGCCGGCTCCCTCGGCGGAGGGAAGCCAGCGGTCGGCGTCGTTCAGGCCGGAGACCGAGGTCCGGTAGCCCAGGAGGTTGACGACGTCGACGGCCAGGCCGAGGCGGGCCGCGGGGCCGACCGGCCACGTTTTTTCGATCCTGAGGTCGATCGTCGACCAGGCCTTCTCCCGGCGCGAGCCGGAAGCCTCGAGGTTGACGGCATAGAGGGTCCGTTCGGCCCGGTTGGCGGCGCACCAGTCGGCCGGGGGAAGAACCTGGACCCATCGCTGCCAGGGCCGGCCGCTCCGGTAGACGAAGGTCCCGCTGAGGAGAAAGTCGAGAGGGAGTTCGAGGCCGGCCATGAGGTTGACCGTCAGGGGACGGTCCGTGTCCAGCCGCCCGTAGCGGTTGACGAAATAGTTCGGTCCGTCGCCCGCCTCGGTCAGGCCGGGGGCGCCCGCGGAGAAGCCCCCGATGTTGCCCTCGCTCTTGCTGAAGACGGCCGAACCTGCGGCCAACCAGCCGCGGGAAAGCCGCTTCCGGAAGGTCAGCTCCAGGGCCCGGGACTTCCGCTCGAGCTCCGGAACGTTGCGGAGCTGGAGGTAGGAGGGCGGGGACTGGAGGGAGCGGGCGAAGAGGGTCACCGTGACGTCGGGAAATACGCCCGTCCCGGGGACGGTCGTGGTGAAGGGGAGCCAGTATTTGTCGGCTCCGGGCTGGCCGGCCGCGTACCAGACCTCGCCCGTGTCCGCGACCGTGAGGACGTCCTCGAGGATGTTCGTCTGGGTCCGCGACAGGACCCGGAGGCCGAGAGAAAAATCACGGGTCAGCTCGTGCTCGAGCCCGGCCGAGATCTCCTCGGTCGCCGGGGCTTTGAGCCCGTCGGCGATCCTCCGGACATTGTCGGCCCCGGAGATCATCCGGTAGTCGAGGTCGAAGAGGCCGAATTCATCCTCGGCGTCCGCCCGCCCGTCCCCGTTGACGTCCCACCACGTCACCGAAAGGTCCCGGGGGTAGAGGGGATGGAGGGGGAGGAAATAGCGATGGGCGAGCGGTTCGGCGTAGCGGGCGTAGGAAGCCTTGAGGAGGGTTTTTCCCTTTCCGAAGAGATCCCAGGTCAAGCCGGCCCTGGGGGTGAGGGCCGTCCAGGACAGGAGGTCCTTGCGCTCGCTGTAGGTCAGCTGGTCCAGGGGATTGAAGCCGATCGGGAAGTCCTCCGGCCACGAGGCGGCGAGGCGCGGGCTGAGGACCGCGTCGCCGATGAACCGGCTGAGGGCGTTTCCCGATTCGAGCTTGTAGCCGGCCGGATGCCACCCCCGGCTCCAGTCGAAGCGAAGGCCGAGGTCGACGGTCAGCCTTCGGCCGACGGGGAACGTGTCCGTCACGTACGCCCCGAGGATTTGGCTCCGGGCTTTGACCAGGGTCGAGCCTTCGGCGGCTCCGCAAAGCCAGAACCCGAGGAGGCCGCGGTCCCCGTAATAGGCGTTTCCCGGATATCGGCTGTCCAGGAACGAACGGAGGTTGTCGGCCCTCCACCAGCTGAAACTCGTCGTGCCGTCGTCGAAATCGACTCCGGCGCCCAGGGTGTGGGTCGTCCCGAGAAGGCCCTCGGCGAACTGCCGGACGGCCGCGCTGCCCTGGAGGCGCTGGCGGCTGTCGTCGCTGTTATAGGCGGCTCCGCCGATCGGCCCGTAAAGGTCGGCCGCGTCGTCCGTCCAGGCGAGCTTTTCCGCCTCCGCCTGAAGACGGGTCGGAATGCGCCTTTTCATGTAGGCGCCCCGGAAGAACGCCGTCGTGCTCGGCCTGAGAGCGTAATCGACCGTGGCGAAAAGCGACAGCGACCGCTCATGATCCAGGATGCTCGTCGAGAGGAAGGGCAGACGGGCCGAAGGGGCCTCGGCGACGGGCAGATACGCATCGGCCAGATGGACCCAGGCGGCGAAGCGGGCCTCGGCGATCGGCCGGACGGTCAGTTTGAAGAAGCCGGAGAGGTCTTGCCGGGACCAATCGTAGCTTTCGTGAAGGCGGCCGGCGGCGTCGCGGAACGGGCCGATGAACAGGCCTCGCTGGGATTTTTTCGAGAACCGTCCGGAGAGAAAATACCAGGCCCGGTCCGGCCAGAACGTCCCCCCGAGGCTGAGGGACGGCTCGAAGAGATTCTTGTCTCCGCCCGGGGGCGCCGTCACGAGGTCCCCGACTTCCTCGGGCGTCCATAACTTCTGGGCGAGCCCGCCGCTCATGAGCTGAAGCCCCAACCCGCCCGTGAAGGCGTTGCCCCCGGATCTCGTGACGATGTTGACGACGGAGCCCCCCGCCGGGAGCATGGAGGCGGGCCGGCCGGCGGTGACGACCTCGACTTCCTCGAGGAGGTCGAGGGAAACGTCGACGGCCTGGGTTCGGCTGAAGACGTCCGTCAGGTCGGCGCCGTCGAGAAGGATGACGTTGTCCCGGGACGTCCCGCCGACAAAGGCCGCTTCCCTCGGGAACGGGAATCCCGGTTCGACGACTCCGGAGGCCGTTTCGAGGACCGACCTGAAATCCTTGGCCAGGGGAAGGCGGACGAGAAGGTCCCGGCCGCGGACGAGGGCGTTTTTTGGCGAAATCGGGTCGAGCGAAGGCCGGGCCGCCTCGGCCTTGACCGTCGTCTCCTCCTCCGAGGGCGTCAGGGAGATCCGGATGAAGCGGGACTCGCCGCTTCGCAGCGAGATCCCGTCTTGGACGAGGGTGATGAAATCGGGCATTTCGACGCTGAGGACATAGGCCCCGGCCGGCAGGGAGGGGAAGTCGAATCCGCCGCGTTTTCCGGTCAGGGCGATTCTCTGCCCCTGCATGGCCGGGGAGGAGAGGAAGACGGCCGCCCCGACGAGAGACCGGCCGTCGGAGTCCAGAACAATCCCTTGGATCGTCCCCGACGCCGTCTGGGCGGCCGGGAGAGGCCCCGGCCCGGGGCTCATCATCGGAAAGAGGAGGAGGCCGAGCCGGATGATTCCCGCCGGGCCCGGCTGTTTCAACGGCGAAGCCTCGGGGGCGACGATCGCAAAGGCGGCGTCGCTCACGTCTTCGGGATGGCCGTCGGCCGCCTCGCTGATCCGGATCCAGCATGTCTCAGAGACGCGGTCGGGGACAATCCAAACGTAGCTCCCGTCGTTTTCGGTGACGGCGATGTCGGTCCAGGAGGTCCGGTCGTCGGTCGACAGCTCGAGGCGGACGTCGCCGACCTGGTCCGTCCAGGTCCAGGTGATCGTCCGACTTGATCCGACCGCCCATGTTTCCCCTCCGTTGGGGGCGGTAAGCCGGAGCGACGGCCCGACGATCGCAAAGGCTTTGTCGTTGAGGTCGATGGGAAGGCCGGCCAGGGCGTCGCTGATCCGCACCCAGCAGGTTTCCGAGGGGGCGTCCGGCACGACCCAGACGTGGCTCCCGGTGTTCTCGACCGTCGCGATCTCGGTCCATGTCGCCGCGTCGTCGGTCGAGAGCTCGAGACGGACGTCTCCGACGTTGCCTCCCCAGAGCCAGGTGATCGTCTGGGTCGAACCGACCCGCCATCTTTCCCCGCCGTTGGGCGAGGTCAGGCGAACGGCCGGGTCGCCCGAGATGATGAACGCGACTCGGCTCGTGTCCGAAGGGTCGCCTTCGTCGGCTTCGCTGATTCGGACGCGGCACGCCGACGAGACGGCCTCGGGCACCAGCCAGACGAACAGACCGTCGTTGGCCGTCAAGGCGACGATGTCTTCCCAGGTCTGGCCGCCGTCGGACGAAAATTCGATCCGGACGTCGCCGACCCCGCCGTCGGAGTCCCAGGTGATGTCCTGGGGGAGGCCGACCGGCCAGTATTCCCCCCCGTTGGGCGAAGTCAGGGTGATCGATCTTTCGAATATCGCGGCGACGAAGCCGTCCCGGCCGCCGCGATGGGCGAGGGCCGGGCCGACGGCCGCCGGAAACGACGACTCGGCCGAATAGGCGTTTCCGGCCAAAAACACGAGCCCGGCCGCTTCCGGGCCGATGGCGATCGCCGTGCCGTAGTCGGCCTCGAATCCGCCCAGGTATCCGGAAAACCCGAGCTCGTAGCCCGAGGCGTCGATCCTGGCGACGAAGGCGTCGAAGCTTCCGCTGTAGGCCGGATTCGGTCCGAACCGGACGGGGAACGAGCTTTCGGAAGAGGACGTATAGCCCGCGACGAAAGCGTATCCCCGGTCGTCGACGGCGATCCCGGATCCGGCGTCGTAATCGGCGCCGCCGATGTAGCCGTAGTAAGCGAACAGGGCGCCCCCGCCCCGGACTTTGGCGACGAAGGCGTCGGCCGCGCCGCCGTTGTAGGTCACATCGGGCCCGATATAGATCGGGAACGAGGACTCCGGAGAGGAGGTCGTTCCGACGACATGGGCCTGGCCGAGCCGATCGACGGCGACGCCCGTCGCGTAATCGTCTCCGGCGCCGCCGATGTAGCCGCAGTATTCGAAATCCGTGCCCGCGGGGTTGAGGCAGGCGATGAAGCCGTCGAAGCCTCCGCCGATCATCGTGTCGGGGCCGTAGAAGGCGGGGAAGGCGGGAGAGGAGTTTTCCGATGAATTCGTGTGGCCGGCCAGGTAGGCCCGGCCCTCCGGGTCGACGGCGACGGCCAGGCCGGCGTCTTCTCCTCCGCCGCCGACATATCCGCAATACTCGAGGGTCCGTCCGTCGACGC
>VGJF01000116.1 GCA_016867585.1 Candidatus Aminicenantota bacterium
ATCTCGTTATCCTAAGATGTCGCCGTGGGAATCGAGGCTAGAGATAATCCCGTTGCGGTGCTCTGATTGACTGGCCAAATATATCGTCCGGGATGGCGAAAGTCAGGGTTCGCGGGGCGGTTCTCTCTGGTCCTCTTCGACAAGTTTCAGGCTCAGGACATGATGAATCGCCTCGGCCCGGGTGTGGATTCCCAGCTTGGCGAAGAGGTTGGCGACGTGGTTTTTGACCGTCTTGTAGCTGATGAATAGTTCGTCGGCGATGACCTTGTTCGCCTTCCCGGCGCCGATGAGATCGAGGATCTCTGCTTCCCGCTGGGTCAGCGTTTTCATCGCCAGGCGAAGGGCCCGGACTTTTTCCGGCGGGGTTCCCGGGAAGAAATCTCTTTCCCGTCGATCCCTTTGAAGAAAATGACGATGCGAATCGACCAGGCGATGAATCCCCTGGGTGACGAGATCGAAGCGAAAAAAATCGACGACGATGTGGAACTCGTCGTTGAAGAGAGCCCGGCTTCGATCTGTCCGGACGTCTTCCTCAGGGATTTCCGACTGAATGATGCACGGAATCGAACTGCCGTTTCGGCGGAGCATTTTCAGGAGCTCGATTCCGGCATTCCCGGGAACCCGATCGTCGGTCAACAGGCAGTCATAAATTCCCTCCTTCAAAGCCTCGGCGGCGGCCTCTCGGGAGTCGGCCCGAACGAGAGTGATATCGCCGGAGAGACGGCCGAGTTGGGCCGCCGTTAAGCGATGATGATCGACGTCGTTATCGATATGAAGGACCTTGATCATGGGAGTTCGCTCACGAACGATGATCGTTTTTCAGACGGGCCAGCCTCGTTTTGGCTTCGAGGACTTCGGGGATGTCCGGGTCGGCCTCCTTCCAAAGATCGAGGAATCGTTCAAAGGATCGTCCGGCTTTCGTCTTCTCGCCCGTTCTTTCGTACAATTCCGCCAGGCGGAAATAATATCTGGGATGGATCCAGTTCTGCTCTTTCGAGCCCGGTTGGAGACGAATCAGTTTCTCATATTCGGTGATGGCTTCATCGATTTTCCCAATCCGAAGATATGCCCTGGCCAGGACATCCCTTAGGAAAGGGACGTTATAGAGCCAACGGTTGTTCTGGTTGATCCAGCCTCCCTGGGGGGGGGATTGTTTTGCGACGCGGATGGCCTTGGGCACGTCTCCCTCCGCCAGAGAGATCTCGGCTTCGAGGAAGTCGCGAAGGTAGGCGATCCAGTTTTGATATTCCGGGAGGACGGCGGGCAGGAGGGATTTCATCTCCGCGAGCCTGGATTTCGCGGCTCCGAGATCTCCTTCTTTGATGTCGACCAGGCCGACATAGAACGAATGCCAGGCGGTCCAATGCTTCTCGACGGCCGCAGCGTTTTCTCGTTTAGGCAAGATGTCCCTCCGATAGATCTCGAACCATCCGTCGAAGGACTTCCGGCAAAGATCGAGCTCATTCCGCTCATAAGCGATCCAGCCGGTCACCCAGCGCACATTGGCTTCGCTCTGCCGGCTCTTGGTGGCGGCCGCATACTCGGCGTACCGCCGAAGATCATCTTCGGCGTGCCGCAGACTCCCCGTCCAATAATGATAGATGCTTTTTTCGAAATAGCTGAATTTCTCGACTTGAACTAATCGGCCCATCAGGCGGATGGCCTCATCGTAGTTTTCCCTTAGGGCATAAATATAGGGAACGGAGGCGTTGATTCTCAGGTCCGGGTCGGCTTCGAAGGCCTCCCGGCAGGCGGCCATGGCTTCGTCGATCTTCCCCATCTCCAGATAGACCATCGCCAAATGAGTCTTCGCCAATCCATTGCCCGGGGCATCGGCGATCTGCCTTCGAAAATACTCCACCGCTTTCTCGTAAGCCCTCTGTCCCCAATAAACCCTCGCCGTTAAGCCCAGGATTTTACCGTCATAGGGGTCGAGCTCGAGGGCTTTGCGATACTCTTCGATAGCCTGGTTCGGAAGTCCTTTCGTCGAATAAACGAGTCCCAATCCATAGTGGGCGTTCTTTTCCTTGGGATAAAGGCTCGCCATCTCGTTGAAAATCCGTAATCCCTCGTCCGGATTCTCTCCCATGAGGAGAACGGACATCCCTTGAATGAACAGCCTTTCTTTTTGGGTAGCCCGGGCGGAAAGCCGCCTGGCCTTTTCGCAGACCTCCATGGCCGCTTTCCTTTCACCGGAGATGCTCAGGGAGCTGGCAAGAAAGAAATGGGCCATGGCGAACTGCGAATCGAGCTCGACGGCTTTCTCGAGGAAGATCCTGGCCTCCTTGAGGTTTTCGTTGGAATAAGCGTCTCTTCCCCTTAAATAATGATCGTACGCGTCCAGCGAGCCGGTCGTGATATCGGCGATCCGGGCCGTGGTTTCTTCCGCGGCCGGCTTGAGGAACCCGAGTCCCTGGGAGATTTCTCTGCCCAGTTCATCGATCTGCGTTTGGATAATGCTCTCCTCCCGCGCCCCTTTCGAGGACGCGCTCGAGCGGATTTTCTTCGTCTTTGCGTCCAGGACTTTGGCGTCCGTCACGAACATCTCTCCGGTTCTGGCGAAAGATCCGACGACGATGACGTCGATGTCGTCTTTCCGGCCGAGGGCGAAACCCTCGTCTTTCTCGATCAGGTCCGAGTTTTTGACGCCCGCTTGCTCCAGAAGGTCATGAAGCCTTTCCCACGAAACGACGTCGAAAAGGCTGGTTTGCTCGAGGCTCGTGATCAGAAGGTTGGGGATGACTTTGCTTAGGTAATCATAGGAAGCATCCCCAGTCTGATTTTCAAAGCCGATCACCGCAATCGACGTTTTCGGAGGGGGAGACTCCGCGGCCTTTCTCTTGAAGCCAAGCCTCCAGACCGCTCCCGCGGCAACGGCCAGAAGGACGACCGCCAGCGCGGGACGTAGAGCCTTCCTTTTTCCGTCCTTCCTTGATGTTCCTTCCAAAGAAGGCGGGATTATTGGCGCGGAGGCCTGATGAGATCCCGGGGCCGCGGTGACTTCGAACCGAATTCGGCCGTCCGAGTCTCGAATTTTCCGATGGGCGAGGATGACCGCGTCCGGCCCCAGTTCGCGGCTGATCAGAGAAAGGACGTCTTTCGCCGTCGAGGCCTGAAATGTCTTTCGGGGCCCCGCCTCTCCAACGCCGGGCATTTTTTTCCCTGGAATAATATTTAAGCTAAAACTCAATCCATGTCAATCGTCTTTTTCAGCGGAATTCATTCATAACTTGAACGTTATCAACGCGATCCAGGGATATCGACATGTCGGCGGGCAGATCCTTTACAGCAAGATCGCGCTGTCCTGGGTCCAGAGTCCTATTTTTGTGGCTTACTTTGATAAATTAATGAGGCCGGAGTCTTATTGATCTGTGAGGGACGGAAGGGGAAAATGGGACCAAAAAATGCAGGGATGATCAAGAATTCGACAAAATGGAGGTTAAGGATGAGAAAATTAGTTTTGTTCACCGCCTTTTGCCTAACCCTATTCGCGGCGACGACGAGCGCTCCAAATCCGATCTTAGTTCCGCCTCCGGTCAGCTTTTTTGACGATTTCGACGGTCCGACGCTGGATCCCGCTTGGCAAGTCGTTGAATATATGGCTTCCCGCGTCTACGGATTCACGAGCCCCGCGAATCATTATTCCATGGCAGATAATCCCGGGAATCTGCGGTATTACACCGATGAAATGACCCAGGGACTCGGATTCCTGAATGGCTTCCAACCGGTCTTAATGTATTACTGGTGGGATCCGGGACTCGAAATCCAGAGACCATTCAACGGCGAATATTGGAAGCTGGAAACGAAAGCCAAGTATTATTTACCCTCTCAAGGTGGACGATTTTTTATCTTTCGCGTATATTTCGGCGTCGGGGGAACGGATACCTTTTATCTCAGCTTCGAGCGCGTCCGGGATGATCCGTATCCGTACACGACCAATGGCTATGTCCTTCGATTGACCCATCAAAAGGCAGTCATCGCGCCGTGGGATGGCAGCGCCGGGCATACGATTCTGGACTACGTTCCTGTCCTGAATGCCTTCCCAATGGATACAAACGATAGCACAATGTTCTTCAAGCTCGAGCGCGTAGCCGGAATTCTCAAAGCGTACGTTAGCCTGGACGGAAGCACATGGGACCTGAAAATTTCCCGAGACTTGGGGACATCTTTGGACGGTTTGGAGCAGCATCTCGTCTTGACGGGAAATTGCTGGTTCTATCCTGTAGGTTCGTATGCCGACTATGATTATGTGCGCCTCAGCCCACCAATAGCTTCGGTCAATATCGATCCGGACAGGCTCAATATGAAAAGCGGAGGCAATTGGATTACAGCCTATCTGACTTTGCCGGAGGGCCTTGATTTTGCCGCAATCGATCTTGCGACCCTGAAACTTGAATACAATACAAGTCAGGTGTCGGCGAATTGGGGCCAGGTCCAGGAAAACTCTTATTTGGCTAAGTTCAGACGGGCGGATGTGATCGCCATGCTTTCGGGAGTCCTTGGCCCCGTGGAATTGAAGGTCACCGGAAAAGCGGCAGGCGTGCCGTTCGTAGGAAAAGATACGATCGTTGTATTGAAGTAGACACTTTTTGGTTCGAGCGGTTGAGAAGAGGGGGAATTTTTTATATTCTCGGGGAAGGTAGGCTCTAATGTTCGATACGCACACTTTGTACGGGGCGAAAATCACCTGTGGGAGCTATAATTTCTTCCCTTACCGAGGATACGATTTCGATTATGCCGCCGCCGTAGCCAATGAGGGCGGAGCAGATTTTGTTTATGCGGGAGAGGGATAGGGATTTGCTTTTCGGCACGGTTCCGTGAGCCGACTCGTTTTCACGTCGAAATCCCCTCCTTCCCTCGCGGACGAGCCTAAATCCCCGTTCGGAGGATCATAGTCGGCTGGACGATGGGGGCGGAATTGGGCTAGACCTCCCCCTCCGGACTCGGGAACGATCACGGAACATATTCGGCCGGCGGGTTGGCGAGAAATCCGGCCTTTGGATCGGCCTCCCAAGGAAGCTCCTGAAAAGCGGCCTGCGGCGGCGGGGGCCGCTCAGCTCCCCTCGCTCACCCCATCTTTATTCTCCTTTACAAAAGGATAAATGTCGGGAAAGCCGAATTGATCCAGGTTTACGCCGACGCCAACGATCCGGAAACGGGAACGCGGGTTTTTTATTCCTTCGGTCTCAACTCTTCGATGAAACTGGTATTCACCCAGTAAATGTCCTGTTTTCCATCTCTTCGGCTCGTAAAAAATAGATATTTCCAATCCGGTGAAACAATCGGCCATACATCGATTTCCTTCGAATTTATTTTCTCACCAAGATTTTTACCCTTCGTCCATTTGCCATTTTCTTTTTTATAAGAAATATATAAATCGTGTTCTCCGTACCCTTCAGGACGATTGGCAGCAGAAAAAATTATGTAGCTCTCATCACTCGAAATATATGGCATGCCCGCAGGAAATCCTAAATCAATTTTATACGGTTTTTGATATTTGTTATTCTTGTATTCTGAACAATAGATTTCGGGTCCATCAAACTCCACTTCAAAATAAATATTCCCATTGAGCGAAACAGAAACTTGCCAGTATCTACTGATTGAATTGATAATATCGTCTACCAATTCCGGCTCACTCCATCCGTTTTCAGTCTTTCGACTGTACATAATATGATGTTTTGGTTTTTCATTGTCAGTAAGACTTTTCCATGAGGCAAAAAACAATTTTGTACCGTCAGGTGAAAAAGTTGGATTCCCTTCATTATCCCCGTGTGAAAATGAAGCAATTTGAGGGATCGTCCACACGCTATCAACCACTCGAGAATATAAAATCTTTTTTCTAAAAGGATTGGCGTAAATCGTTGCCCAGAATACTTCGTCTCCTTTCGGTGAAAATGTTACGGTCCCATGTTCTGAATTTGATGTTGAAATAATTCCTGGCGCAAATATCTCCGGCGTCTTCCCCGGCGGCTTCTGGCCAAGGTAAGGACCGGTTAGTGTTGGAAAATCGGTTTGCTGGGCATCAACTATTCCTGCAAGGAGAAGCATGCAAGAAATTATAACCGGGGCCGTATTCATTTCGAAGCGCCGCGGGAGCCGGGCTCCGGATCCCGCAGCGTCCCGATCTGGACCGGAAAGACCGGCGGCCGGTTCGAGGCGGCATCCCAGCCGTAGAGCTTCTCGACCGCGCCGCCGCAGATACGGCCCTGGCAGGGGCCCATCCCGCAGCGCGTGTGGAGCTTGGCGGCGCGCCAATCGCCGAATTTCTCGAGGTCGCGCCGGGCCACGTCCTCGCACCGGCAAATCAGCGTCTCCGGCGAGGCCAGGTTCCTCACCTCTTCGCGCAAGGCGAAAGCCCGGTCCATCGCCCGGCTGAAGGCCATGGCCCGCCGCCGTTTTTTCTCGAGCCTTCCGGCTCGCTCCAAGCGGCCGGCGGCGGAGAAACCCGCGATCAACCCTTCGACCAGGGCGCGGCCTTCCCCGCCGATGCCCGTTGGCTCGCCGGCGATGAAGATTCCGGCTTGCGAGCTTTCCTGCCGATCATCCACGACCGCAGCCCCGTTTGCCGTGCGGCAGCCGAAGAGTCGGGGCAGCTCCAGATTCGGCAGAAATCCGAATCCCGTGGCCAGAACGTCGCATCGCTCCGTCCAGGTTCTGCGGGAGCTTCGGAGCGTGACCCCCTCCAGCCGATCCGCTCCCTGAGCGGAAACGGCCCAGCATCCCGGGCGATACGGAACTCCCAGAAGGGAGGCCTGGTATTGGGCCGCCTGAGTGATTTTTCTCGGCGCGAGCCTGGGGAGCGACAGGCCGAAACGGGCGAGCTTGCCCAAGTCCGTTTGCTCGGCGATCAGAACGACGTCCGCGCCCGCGGCCCGGTATTCCGCGCCGGCGGCAAAAAGGAGGGGCCCGCTGCCGGCGATGACGATTCGCTTCCCGTCCAGGGGCCATCCGCCCTTGACCAGGACCTGCAGGCCGCCGATTCCGACGACACCGGGGAGCGTCCATCCCGGAAACGGAAGAAAGAGCTCGCGCGCGCCGATCGTCAGGATGAGCGTCTCCCATCCGATTTCCCTCGGACCCTCGGGCGATTCCGCAAGGAGGACTCCCGGGCGGGGCGCCGCGACGACGGTCGTCTGACGGGCGACGACGGCGTCGGTCGCTTGCAGCCTCGCCAGCCAGCGCTTCGCCGATCCCGAACCTCCTTTCGCTTCCCGTCCTCTCCAGATCTGACCGCCGAGCCAGGGGGTGGCGTCGAGAACGAGGGTCCGCCGACCGCTTTCCGCCGCCGCGGCCGCCGCCGCGAGACCGGCCGGCCCGGCGCCGACCACGACGACTTCGAACCGGGAGTTGGCGTCACTCATCGGTCCGGACCTCCATGCCCTCCGCGCAAAGCGTTTGACAGCTGCGGCAGTGCGGCCGTCCATCGATCGTGACGGAGCATTCGAAGCAGACACCCATGCCGCAGAGCGGGCCCCGAGGATGTCCGGCGACGGAGCGACGGAAGCGCGATTCCCCGGCCAGCGCCAGGGCGGCGGCGACGACCGTGCCGGACGGTACCCGGACCGGCCGGCCGTTGATGGTGAGGCTGACGATCTCAGCCATGGGCTTTGCCTTCCAGGAGGGAGCGCGCCGGCGAATACGGGGCGACCGGGATTTCCGAAGGCCGGTTCAGAACCATATCCGCCAGGAGCCGGCCGGTCGCGAGCGAGGATGTGATGCCCAACCCCTCGTGGCCGGTCGCCAGCCAGATTTTTTGATTTCCGGCCGACGGCCCGATGAACGGCAGCTTGTCGGGCGTGGCCGGCCGGAACCCGGCCCAAGACCGGATCGCGACGAGCCGCCCGAGGTCTGGCAGGTACATCGCAGCCCGCTCTAGCATGCGCCGCAGGATTCCGAACTCCACGCCCGGATGCTCGGCGCCGTATTGGCGGGAGGATCCGATGAGCATCTGGCCGTTCGCCCGGGGCTGGACGTTGAAGGCCACCGAATCCGAAGACACCGAATGGGCGCTTTTCAGATAGCCCAGCTCCACGATCTGGTGCCGGATATGGCCGGGATAGCGGTGGGTCACGACAAGGTGGCCTTTGCGCTTCTTGACCGGAAGCCCGGCCGTCAGATCGGGCGACCCGCAGCCGGCGGCGTTGACCGTCAGCCCGGCGCTTATCCGCGTGCCGTCGCCGAGAATGACGCCGCCGTCCGGATTCAGGGCGCGGACTTCGGATCCGGCCCGGAACTCGATTTTATTTTGTGGGGCGCGCCCGAGGAAAAACATGGCCGCGGACGGGGGATAAAGCACGGCGTCGTCGGGGATCAACAGCCCGCCCCGCAGTCCGGGACGCAAATTCGGCTCCGCTTCCCGGAGCGCCGCCTCGTCGAGAATTTCAGCGCGGAGGCCCCGGACGCGGCAAAACTCCTCTTTCCGCCGGGCTTCGGCCATTTCCTCTTCGTCGGCCGCGACCCACAACGTTCCGCAGGCTTCATAATGGACTTCCGCCGGGAGCTCCGCGGCAAGATCGCGCCAGAGGCGGCGCGAATACGACGTCAGCGCGAACTGAGCTTCCGAGTCGTCCATTACGACGACATGGCCCATCGCCGCGGCCGTCGTCCCCCCGCCGACAGGGCCCCGGTCGAAAACGATCACCGACAGGCCCGCTCTGGCGCATTCCGACGCGCAAGCGGCGCCGACGATGCCCGCTCCGACGACGGCCACATCACAGCCGTACATCAGCCCCGGATCCCCCAAAGGAACGGGTCGGCGTCGTCGAGGATCAGCGTCGATTCCGCCGTGACATACGCCGTGCCGGTGATGGACGGGATGATCGTGCCGTCCCGCATCGCATAGCGGCCGGTGAAGGTGCTGCCGAGGATGCTTTCCTGCACCCACGCCCTCCCCTCGGCCAGTTTGCCGTCGGCGGCCAGGCAGGCGATTTTTGCGCTCGTGCCGGTCCCGCACGGCGAGCGGTCATAGGCTTTCCCCGGACAGAGGACGAAGCTGCGCGAATTCGCGCCGGCGTCGACGGGCCGGCCGAAGAGCTCGACATGGTCCACTTCGGGAAAGCCGTTCTCATTCAAGGCCGTGCGGATCCGCCAGGCGACATCCGTCAACGTTTCCACGTTCGCCAGGCGGAGCGTTTGGCCGTGGTCTTCCACGAGATAGAACCAATTGCCGCCCCAGGCGATATCGCCCGACACCCGGCCCAGGCCCGGCACGTCGACCGCGAAGCCCTTGGCTTTCCGGTAGCTCGGCACGTTCGCCACGGTCACTTCGCCGCCCGGATGCAGCGTCGCGGTGACGGTCCCTACGGGCGTCTCGATGCGGTGCTCTCCCGGGCGGATGCGGCCCATGTGGGCCAAGGTGACCAAAAGGCCGATCGTCCCGTGACCGCACATTCCGAGATAACCGACGTTGTTGAAATAGATCACGCCCGCAGCGGAATCGGGGTCATCAGGCTCGCAGAGCAAGCCGCCCACGACGACGTCCGAGCCGCGAGGCTCGTTGACCACCGCTGACCGATAGAGATCGAAATCCCTTCTGAACCGCTCGAGCCGTTCGGCCATCGGCCCCCGTCCCAGCTCGGGTCCCCCGGCAACGATGAGCCGCGTGGGCTCACCCCCGGTATGCGAATCGATGACGGAGATTTTTTTCATGCCGGCTTCCTTTTTAACACGAGGTCCCAAGCGCTTTCCACCCGGAGGCGCCGAAATCGGACC
>VGJF01000117.1 GCA_016867585.1 Candidatus Aminicenantota bacterium
GGGTTCACCCAGACGAAAAACTGCATGATGTTGGCGATGTAATAGCGGCTCCAGCTTGCCTTGAGGACGGTCTTGTCGTCGTTGGTGAGGTCGAAGACGAGGCCGAAGCGGGGGCTGAGGGTGTTCCAGATCAGGGGCTTGAACGCTTCCTTGACCGACGGGTCGTAAACCTTGCCGCCGTAAGTGACCGTGGCCCGGTCTTCGCCCTGCCGGGGGATGATCCCTTCCTGGTGGTCGAAGCGGAGGCCGAGGTTCAGCGTCAGCCGTTCGAAGGGGGTCCAGAAATCCTGGACGAAGCCGCTGAAGACGAACTTGGCGTCCTTCCGGGTGAGGTCTTGATAATGGATCACGTAGTCGGGAACGCCGTTGCGGACGTAGAAAAACGGCCCCAACCCCGTGGCCGGGTCGAGATTGTGGCGGCGGTAGCGGCTGTCCCAGGAATACTCGCCCTCGACCCCGGCCTTGAATTCGTGGCGGCCGAACCAGTTGTCGACGAAATAGGTCGCGTCGCTGACGGCCTGGATCCGGTTCCGGCGGTAGATGTCGTCATAGCCGTAGCTTTGATAATTGCGGAGAAGGGTCGTGTCGTAGATGTTCGGGAGGTTGTTCTTGGCCGTGAGGTTGAGCTGGTAGAACATCGCCGCCGCCTTGACGTTCATGTAGAGGTCGGAGGAGAAGAAATGGCTGAACTGGCTGTTGAGCGTGTGGATCGGCGTCGTCTGGTTCCAGGTCGTCTCCTCGGTCTGGCTGATGCCGGCCCCCCGGTGATGGCGGATATAGTCGGAATAGTTGTAGGACAGGACGAGCTTGTCCTTGTCCGTCATCTGCCAGGTCAGCTTGCCGTAAGGGTAGGTCCGGAAAAAGTCCAAGGGGGTGTTCTCCGGCTGCTTGTCATAGGGATAGCCGGGAGAGTACTCCTGGGATTTCTGGAGAGAAAAGTTGCCGTAAAACCAGATCTTGTCCCGGATGATCGGGCCGCCGAAATTGATCCCGGGCTCGTACTCGAAATCGAAGCCGCTCTTCTGTCCCTCGAAGACCGTCCCCTTCGTGTTGTCGCTCTGGAACTTGTCGTTCCGGAAATAGAAGCTCCCCGTCCCCGACCAGATGTTGCCGCCCGACTTGGTCACGACGTTGACGACCCCGCCCCGGACGCTGCCGTACTCGGCCGGGAGGCCGGCCGTCTGGACCGAAAGCTCCTCCATGATGTCGATGCTGAAGCTTCCGGCCTGGGTCCCGGTGACCGGGTCAGTGACGTTGACCCCGTCGAGATTGTAGGTGTTGTCCCGCTCGGCGCTGCCGTGGACGGTGCTGGCCGTGACCCCGGGGGTCATGTTGAAGAACGTCCCCAGGGTCCGGGCGACGGGCAGGGCCTGAAGGACTTCCTTGGTCATGCTGGCGGACAGGGTCGTCCGCTGGACGTCGACGGTCGGCGACTGGCCGGTGACGGTGATGCTTTCGCTGAGGGCGGACATTTCCAGGAGCCCGTCGATCGTCGTCGTCTCCCCGATGGTCACCCGGACGTTTTCCCGGATGAGGGTTTTAAAATTCGGAAGACTGTAGGTGATTTTGTACAACCCCGGCGGGAGAGCGGGAAACCGGTAGAAGCCCCGTTCGGTCGTGACCATCTCCATTTTCGGCAGGATGAGCGCCGGCGAAGAGATGGATACGGTCACGCCCGGCAGCGGCTGCTTTTCGTTGTCATAGACCGTGCCGATCAGCGTCCCGGTCTGGGTGACCTGGCCGGCGGCCAGGGCCGCCAGCAGGAGAACGGCCAGAGGCACAATGCTTCTGCCTCTCAAATTCATGATCCCTCCTTTTAAATTATTCTCTAGGATTTACAAAGAAACTTTATCTCGCGCTCGGCTTCCCCGGGCTCGACCACCTCCTTTCTCTCAAGGTATTTCTCATCAAAGCTAATTACTCAAGTAATCCCTGAAAGGTTCGTTCAACTAATAGCAATTTTTATGCCAGATTCAATACTCATTGTCTCTCCCCTGATTTGCCGCAAAATGAGACGGACCTCTTCGCTTTTTTGGATTTCCTCATCCAATTCGGTGAATCGAATCCAATTTTTTGGATTGAGGAGAAAGAAGAGGTTTGGCCGTCAGAAGCCGGCGCTGACCGTCGAACAGTTTGCTTCTCCTCCATACTCGAGCGCCGAGGGGCGGCCCATCAAACCCGATCTGGAGTGAAGGCCGCTCTTGGATGCGGCGGCGAACGACAATCAAGCGCGTTGAAACCGTTCGTCGGCCGGCTGACGGTGAGATTGATTTTCCCTCCCTCTTGGTATATGGATAGGGCATTCCGAGAGAGGAGGTTCACGACCCGTGAAGCGCAGGCATTTCATCACCCAGGGAATCGGCGCGGCTACGGCCCTCGGGCTGGCCGGCGGGGCCGCCGCCAAGACCGCCCGCCAAGTCTCCGTTCCGGGCTATTCCCACTCGCCCTTCAAGCTGAAATATGCCCCGAGCTTCGGCATGTTCCAGGCCCATGCCGGCAAAGACCTGGCCGACCAGGTCCGGTTCGCCGCCGACGAGGGATTCACGGCCATGTTCGACAACGGAATCATGGGCCGGCCGGCGGCCGACCAGGAGACGATCGTCCGGGAGATGGCCAAGAGGGGCATGACCCTCGGACCCTTCGTCCTGTATGCCGACTTTTCGAAGGAGTCCTTCGTCCTGGCCGACAAGGACGTCCGGGAGATGCTGACGGCCAAGATGAAGGAGGGCGTCGAGACGATGAAGCGGACCGGCTGCCGGCAGGCCCTCGTCGTCCCCGGCCGATACAGCCAACGCCTGTTTTGGGATTATCAGACGGCCCATGTCATCGACAACCTCCGGGCCTGCCTGGATGTCTGCGCCCCCGCCGGCCTCGTCCTCGTCCTCGAGCCCCTCAACCGCCGCGACCATCCAGGGCTCTTCCTCTTTGGGATGCCGCAGGCCTATGCCATCTGCCGGGCCGTCGACAGCCCTTGCTGCAAGATCCTGGACGACATGTACCATCAGCAGATCACCGAAGGGAATCTCATTCCCCACATCGAGGCCTGCTGGCCCGAGATCGCGGCCTTCCACATCGGCGACAACCCGGGCCGGAAAGAGCCGACGACCGGCGAGATCAACTATCGGAACGTCTTCGGGACGATCCACCGGAAAGGCTTCAACGGCGTCCTCTGCATGGAGCACGGGATGAGCCGGCCCGGGAGAGAGGGCGAACGGGCCGTGATCGAGGCCTACCGGGCCTGCGATCAATTCTAGACCCCAAGGAGAGACCCCCATGACAAAAGCCCTTCCATCCGCCTGGACCCGGCGCGAGTTCCTGAAGACGACCGCCGCCGCCTCGCTCGCCTCCGCGATCCCCGGCCGCCTCGGCCTTCACGCGGCCGGGTCGGACACGATCAAGATCGGCATCCTCGGATGCGGCGGGAGGGGCACGGGGGCGGCCCTGGACGCCGTCCGGGCGGCCTCCGGGATCGAGGTCGTCGCCCTATACGACCCCTTCCAAGACCGCATCGACAGCTCCCTGAAACGCCTGAGGGAATCCGCGCCGGACAAAACCAAGGTCACGGCCGAGACATGTTTCACCGGCTTGGACGGATACCGGGATCTTCTCGCCCTTCCCGAGGTCAATTACGTCGTCCTGGCCGCCCCTCCCGGCTTCCGGCCCCTCCATTTCCAGGCCGCGGTCGAAGCCGGCAAGCACATCTTCACCGAAAAACCCGTGGCCGTCGACCCCGTGGGCATCCGGAAATTCATCGCCGCCGCCGACCTGGCCCGGGAGAAGGGCCTCGGCGTCGTCGCCGGAACCCAGCGCCGCCACCAGAAGCGGTATCTTGAACTCATGGCCCGCGTCCGGGACGGACAAATCGGGGACATCGTGGCCGCTCAATGCTACTGGAACCAGGGCGACCTCTGGGTCAAGCTGCGCGAGCCCGGCATGTCGGACATGGAATGGCAGTGCCGGAACTGGCTCTACTTCACCTGGCTGTCGGGGGATCACATCGTCGAACAGCACGTCCACAACATCGATGTCGTGAACTGGGCCGTCGGCGCGCCCCCCCGGACGGCCTTGGGGATGGGCGGGCGCCAGGTCCGGACGGGCCCGGAATTCGGCAACGTCTTCGACCACTTCGCCGTCGAGTTCGAGTATCCCAACGGCGTCCGGGTCGCGAGCTACTGCCGCCAGACCAAGGGCTGCGCCGACCGGGTCGAAGAGCGTCTCGTCGGGACGAAGGGCACGGCCTTCGGCTACGGGGAGATCCGCGGGGAGTCGCCCTGGAAGTTCGAAGGCGAGGAGCCCAATCCCTACGTCCAGGAGCACGTCGACAACATCGCCGCGATCCGCGCCGGGCGGCCCCTCAACGAAGGCCGCCAGGTCGCCGAGAGCACGATGGCCGCCATCCTCGGCCGGATGAGCGCCTACACGGGGCGGGCGATCTCCTGGGACTGGGCGATGGCGAGCTCCCGGCTCGACCTCTCGCCGGCCGAATACGCGTTCGGGCCCCTGGCCGTCGAGCCCGTGGCCGTCCCTGGCGCGACCCCTCTGATCTGAAGATAAAGATGGGGGACGCTTCCACGTGTCCCCCATCCGGGAGGATTCCATATGGGCAACACGCGGTCCATGCGGCGGCGGGATTTCTTGAAGGCGGCGGGCTCGGCCGCGGCCGGAGCGGCCGCCTTCCCGACGATCATCCGGGCCTCGGCCCTCGGCCTGAACGGGTCGATCGCCCCGAGCGAGCGGATCGTCATGGCCGGGATCGGGTTCGGAATGATGGGCATCCCCAACATGGAAGCTTTTCTCGAGAAGGACGACGTCCAGTGGGCGGCCGTCTGCGACCTGGACAAGGAGCATCTCGCCCAGGCCCGGGGCATCGTCGATAAAAAATACGGCCGCAAGGATTGCGCGGCCTACGCCGATTACCGCGAGCTGCTCCTCCGCCGGGACATCGACGCCGTCTCGATCGCCGTCCCCGACCACTGGCACGCCATCCTTTCGATCGCCTGCGCCCGGAACGGATGGGACATCTACGGCGAGAAGCCGCTGACCCACAGCTTGGCCGAAGGGAGGGCCCTCTGCGACGCCGTCCGGCGCTACGGCCGGGTCTGGCAGACCGGGTCCTGGCAGCGGTCGGTCGAGAATTTCCACCGGGCCTGCGAGCTCGTCCGCAACGGCCGGATCGGGAAGATCCTCCGGGTCGAGGTCGGGCTCCCCCAGGGACACCACGACTTCGCCAAGACCTTCGGCCAGGAAAAAATCACCCCGCCGCCGCCCGAACTCGACTACGAAACCTGGCTCGGGCCGGCCCCGGTCTGGCCCTACTGCAAAGCCCGGGTCCACATGAACTGGCGCTGGAACATGGATTTCGGCGGGGGCCAGCTCATGGACTGGGTCGGCCACCATCTCGACATCGCCCACTGGGCCCTCGGATTCGACGAAACCGGCCCGGCCGAAATCACGGGCCGGGGCGAGTTCCCGACGACGGGGATTTACAACAGCGCCCTCCGCTACCGGGTCGAGACGAAATACGCCGACGGGACGCCGATCATCCTCGCCGGCGGCCACTATGATATCCAAGGAGGGACGAAATGGATCGGCGAGCAGGGCTGGATCTGGGTCGACCGCGGCGGCTTCGAAACCCAGCCCGCCCATCTCGTCCACGAGGTCGTCGGCCCGAACGAGACGAAGCTTCCCCGAAGCCGCGACCACTACCAAAATTTCCTCGAAGCCGTCCGGACCCGGGGCCGGACGATCGCCCCGTGCGAGACCGCCCACAGGTCGGCGAGCGTCGGCCATCTGGCCGTCATCGCCATCGAGACCGGGCGGACGATCCGGTGGGATCCGGCCGCCGAAAAGATCCTCGGCGACCCCGAGGCGGAGCGCCTCCTCGGCCGCTCCTACCGGAAGCCCTATCTGCTCCCGGACTGACGGAGAAAGAACGATGAGACACGCCCCCTTCAAAGGCCTCTTCGCCGCGGCCCTCGTTCTCGGCCTCCTGGCCGCGTCCTCCCCGTCCGGACAGCGGCCCGGCCCGCCCCAGAAGGCCGACCCGGCCCTTCAGCTTCCTCCTTCCCCCCTCGACGGACTCCTCAAGCAGTTCCTGACCTTCGACGGCGGAATCCGGAGCGAAGTCTACTGGAAAATCCGGGACTTCATCAGGGCCCGGAAAGACGACCCCCCGGCCCGGGCGGATTGCGAAATCCGTCTCCTGGCTTTCCTCCGGTCGCAGGCGACGTTCCCGGCCAAGGCCTTGGTCGCCCGGGAACTCCGGACGATCGCCGGAGAAAGGTCGATTCCCACCCTCCAAGCCCTGCTCTTCGATCCGGCCTTGTCCGACCCGGCCAGATATGTCCTTGAAAGCATCCCCGGCCCCGCGGCCGACAAGGCTCTTCTCGACGCCCTGGACCGGGCGACAGGAACGATGAAAACGGGCCTCATCGCCTCGCTGGGCGTCCGTAAAACTCCGGCCGTCGTCCCCGCCCTGGCCAAATACCTGGAAGGGTCGGCCCAGGAGTTCGTCAAGGCGGCGGCGATGTCTCTGGGGCGCCTCGGCGGCCGGGAAGCGGCCGCGGCCTTGGCCAAAGCTCTGCCGTCCCTCAAAGGCGATTTCAGGGCCGTCGCCGCCTCGGCCCTCCTCGATTGCGCCGAGGACGTCCTCCGGGCCGGAGACCTGGAAGCGGCCGCGGGATTCTACGACAAGATCCTCGCCCTCGATCCGGGACCGGCCGTTTTCCGGGCGGCGACGATGGGGAAGATCGCCGCCGCCGGGGACAAGGCCCCTCAGCTCACTCTCGAAATTTTCCGCTCACCCGACCCGGCCGCCCATGAAGCGGCCGCGGCCAAGGCCGCCGATGTCTTCGGACCCGACCAGGGCGGGCCTCTGGCCGCCCTCCTGCCTTCGCTTCCCGATGAAAGCCGGGTCAAGCTCCTCGCCGTCCTCGGCGGATTTCGAGGCGAGGACGTCCGGGCCTGCCTCCGCGAAGCCGCCTCGGACGATTCGCCCGCCGTCCGGACGGCCGCCCTCAACGCTCTGGCGGCGGCCGGAACGCCGGCCGACGCCGTCTTTCTCGCCGGACGCGCGGCTTCGGCCCGCGGCGAGGAACAGGCCGCGGCCCGCCGGGCCCTCGGCCTTCTCAAGGGACGAGCCGCGGACGAGGCGATCGTCCGGGCCCTCGAGGACGAGGCCGGCGACGACGTCCGGGCCGAGCTCATCGCGGCCGTCGGGGAACGGCGGATTTTCGCCGCCAAAACGTCCCTGGCCCGACAATGGGAATCCTTGTCCGAACGGATCCGCCTCCAGACCGTCAAGACGCTGAGGACGATCGGGACGCCGTCCGACATCACGGCCCTTCTCAACCTCCTGGAAAAGCCGCTTGGCGAAGCCGAACGCGAAGAGGTCGAGAACGCGGCCGCCGCCCTGGCCTTGAAAATCGCCCAGCCGGAGGGCCGGTCGAACCTGGTCAAGGCCAGGTTGGCCGCCGAGCGCGACCCGGCCAGGCGGGCGGGGCTCGTCCGCCTCCTGGGCAAAATCGGCGACGAAAGCTCCCTTCGCGCGGTCCGCCAAGCCCTCAGAGAGGCCGACGCGGGAGTCGTCGACGCGGCCGTGCGCGCCCTGGCCGGGTGGCCGACGTCCGTCCCGATCGAGGATGTCTGGGATCTGGCGAAGTCGTCCGCCGACGAACGTCACCGGCTCCTGGCCCTTCGCGGGTTCATCCGGATGACCGTTCTCGGAAAGCACCGGCGTCCCGACCGGGTCGTGGCCGACTTGAAGCTGGCCGCCGAAGCGGCCCGCCGGCCGGACGAAAAGCGGCTCGTCCTGGCCGCCCTGCCCGAGTTCGCCGGCTCGGAGGCTCTGGCCCTCGCCCGGTCGATCGGCGCCGACCCGGAGGTCAAGGCCGAAGCCCAGGCCGCAGCCGACCAGGTCCTGAAGAGGATGGGCGCGGCGAAATAGCGCCCGACCGGAAAGAAGGAGGAGGTCTCGGATGATCGAAGGGCATGCGGCGCCGGCCGGAGCCGGCCGTCTTCGCTACGCCATGGCCGGCGGCGGGAAGGGCGCGTTCATCGGCGACGTCCACCGCAAAGCCATCGCCATGGACGGTCTGGCCTCCCTTGAGGCCGGCTGTTTCTCCCCGTCTTACCCCAACACCCTCGAAACGGGCGAAATCCTCGGGATCCCCAAGGACCGGCTTTACCGCGATTTCCGGGAGATGATCGAAGCCGAGGCGGCGCGTCCGGAGCCGGTCGACTTTCTCGTCATCACGACGCCCAATGATTCCCACCACGCCATCGCCAAGGCGGCCCTGGAACGGGGCTTTCACGTCGTCTGCGACAAGCCCCTGGCGACGTCGAGCCGGGAAGCCGCGGAGCTGGCCGGGCTGGCCGAGGCCAAGGACCGGCTCTTGGCCGTCACCTACGCGTATCGCGGCTATCCGGTCGTTTTCCACATGCGGGAGATGATCCTCCGGGGTGAGCTCGGGTCCCTCCGATTCATCGCCGCCGAATACCCCCAGGAGTGGCTGGCCACTCCGCTCGAAAAGACGGGACAGAAGCAAGCCGCCTGGCGGACGGATCCGCAGCGGGCCGGGATTTCGAACTGCCTCGGCGACATCGGCAGCCATCTCGAGAACATGGTCTCCTACCTGACCGGCCTGGAGATCGAATCGGTTTGCGCCCGGCTCGACATCTTCGGCGAGGACCGCGTCCTCGACGACAACGCCTCGGTCATGGTCAACTACCGGGGCGGGGCGAAAGGCCTGTTCTGGAGCTCCCAGATCGCCGTCGGTCACGACAACGGCATGCGGGTCCGAATCTACGGGACGAAGGGGTCCGTCGAATGGGCCCAGGAGGAGTGCAATTATGTCCGGGTTTCGTTCCTCGATCGGCCGTCCGCCCGGCTCTCGCGCGGCCGCGACCTCTTCTCTCCCCGGGCCCAAGCCCTCTCCCGCATTCCGTCGGGCCATCCGGAAGGGTATTTCGAGGCTTTCGCCAACCTCTACGCCGCCTTCCTGGCCGCCCTGGCCAAGAAAAAGGCCGGCTTGCCCTTGACCCCGGAGGACCTCGACTTTCCGAACGCCCGCGACGGCCTCCGGGGAGTCCGATTCATCGAAAAATGCGTCGAAAGCTCCCGCCAAGGCGCCCGGTGGGTCCGCTTTGATTGAACGGAGGATGACATCATGGCCAGACCCGTGACCCTTTTCACCGGCCAGTGGGCCGACCTCCCCTTCGAGGCCATTTGCCGGAAAGCCCGCTCTTGGGGCTACGACGGCCTGGAGATCGCCTGCTGGGGAGACCATCTGGACGTCCGGAAAGCCGCGGCCGACCCGGCTTATGTCCGGCGGAAAAGGCAAATCCTCAAAAAACACGGCCTCGGCTGCTGGGCCCTCGGGGCCCATCTGGCCGGCCAGTGCGTCGGCGACGCCTACGATGAGCGGCTGGACGCCTTCGCCCCGCCCGACGTCCGGGGCAAGCCCGCCCGCCTGCGCCAATGGGCGGCCGAGGAAATGGAACTCACGGCCCGGGCCGCCCGGGCCATGGGCTGCTCCGTCGTCAACGGATTCATGGGCTCACCGATCTGGAAGGCCTGGTATGCCTTCCCGCCGACGAGCGAGGAGATGATCGAGGCCGGATTCCAAAAGATCCTCAAGTTGTGGACGCCGATTTTCGACGCCTTCGACCGGGCCGGGGTCCGCTTC
>VGJF01000118.1 GCA_016867585.1 Candidatus Aminicenantota bacterium
GTATTCTTTGTCCCCGTATTCTTTTGTCCCCGTATTCTTTCAAAGCTCGCGGATCCAGATGTTCCGGAAACGGACGGGATTGCCGTGGTCCTGGAGGGTGATGGGCAGCTTGTCGGCATGGGGGATGTAGGGCGGCCGGAGCTTATGGGCCGTCGGCCCGGTCAGGACGGCGTTGTTGTGGACGACGAGCCCGTTGTGAAACACGGTCACGATCGCCGGACTGACGAGCTTTTTTTCGGCGCCAAACCGGGGGGCCCGGAAGACGATGTCATAGGTCTGCCACTCGCCGGGCCTGCGGCAGGCGTTGACGAGAGGCGGATGCTGGCCGTAGAGCGCGGCCGCCATCCCGTCGGCGTAGGTCTTGCTGCCGTAGCTGTCGAGGATCTGGACCTCGTAATGGTTCATCAGGAAAACGCCGCTGTTCCCGCGTCCTTGGCCTTCGCCCTGGACGACGGCCGGCGCCGCCCACTCGACGTGGAGATGGCCATCGCCGAACCCGCGCCTCGTCTGGATCGATCCGGCCTTGGCCGCGACTTCCATATATCCGCCCTCGACTTTCCACTTGGCGGGATTCCCCTTCCCGTCCGACCAGGCCGAGAGGTCCTTCCCGTCGAACAGGACGACCGCCCCCGGCGGAGCCGGGACGGGAGGGCCCGCCGGGCCGGGATCGACGACGGGAGGCAGCGGCCGCGATTCATCGTGGACGGGCCAGTCGATCTTGGGGACGGTCTGGGGAGCACCGGCAAAGACCAGGATGGCGCAGAAGCCCAGGACGCCCCCTGCCTGAATAAACCCTCTTTGACTCATGCTTTCCTCCATCTCGCAAGAAAGGGGGACAGGCGTCGAGTTCCGGAGAACTCGGCGCCTGCCCCTCTTTTATTACAGCGTCCAGCCCGGACGGTACTCCTTGTGGACGTACTTGTTGGCCTCGGGGAAGTTCGGGAACTCCATTTTCGCGGGATCCCACTGGAGGACGACTTTCGCGTCCTTGAACCGGAGGGCGACGTTGCCGAGAAGCATGAGCTCGGTCAAGGGCCCCGAGTACTCGGCGAAGTCCGTCGTCGACTTCTTCCCCTCCTTGATCGCCGCCAGCCACTCCTCGGCGATCCCCGGAGAGCGGGGGATCGTCTTTTCGGGGCGTTTGTAGTCCTTCATGAGCTGTTCGGGGAGAAGACGGGGATTGTCGCCGTAGGTGCTGCAGATAATCATCCCCTTTTTCCCGACGAAGAGGACGCCTCCGCCGTCGTCGCCCATCATCCGGCCGTTCTCGATGGCCGCGAACGGCCGGGGAGGCATGATCCCGCCGTCATACCAGGTCAGCGTGACCGGCGGCATCTTCCCCCGGGCGGGGAAGGTGTAGGTGATGATCTCGGCCAGGGGGTAGGAATCCTTGGTGAGCTTCGTCGCGCTGGCTTGGATCGTCGCCGGCGGGCCGAGATTGAGGGCCCAATACGGCTGGTCGATGAGATGGGCCCCCATGTCGCCGACCGCGCCCGTCCCGAAGTCCCACCAGCCGCGCCAAGTGAACGGCGTGTAGGCCGGATGATACGGCCGCCAGGGGGCCGGTCCGAGCCAGACGTCCCAGTCCAGGGTCGGCGGGACGGAGGGGATTTCCTTGGGGGCCTCGATCCCCTGGGGCCAGATCGGCCGGTTCGTCCAGACGTGGACCTCGGCGACGTCGCCGATGGCCCCGTCCCAGATCCATTCGCAAATGAGACGGGCCCCTTCCTTGGCATGGCCCTGGTTGCCCATCTGGGTGACGAGGTTGCGGGCCTTCGCCTCCTCGGCCAGAAGCCGGGCCTCCTTGATCGTGTGGGTCAGGGGCTTCTGGAGGAAGACGTGCTTGCCCAGCTTGAGGGCCATCATCGCGGCCACGGCATGGGTGTGGTCGGGCGTGCTGATCGTGATCGCGTCGAGACCTTTCTCGGCCCAGAGCATCTTGCGGAAATCGCGGTACTTGGCCGCCCTCTCGTACATGGCTTTCTTTTCGGGAGGATGCTGTTCGGCGCTCAAGAACCGGGCCATCATCGTGTCGTCGGCATCGCAGAGGGCGATGACGTTTTCCTTGCTCGCGGCCTGGACGTCGGAAAAGCCCTTCCCGCCGACGCCCACGCAGCCGATGTTGAGGGTATCGCTCGGGGCCTGGTAGCCGCGCCCGCCCAAGACCTTGCGGGGGACGATGACGAGGCCGGCGGCCGCGGCGGCCGCCGTGCCCAGAAAATCACGGCGTGTCGGACTCATGGGCGCTCCTCCTCCCTGGAAAAAGACGGTTGGAATGGCGGTCATTTCGGGACCGCCTTACTATATACGCGGAAAAATCCCGCGTCAACTTAATGCCGGCAAGAACCCGGGGCGGGAATCCCTCCTTACCGCTTCCCGCCCGGGAGGAAGTTCTCCAGGGCCCAGACTTCCATGCGGGCTTGGCCGGCCCGGAAGAGAAGCTGCTTCCCGTCGGGGTGGAAGCGGAGGGTGGAAATCCTGTCCATGGAGATGCCCAGATTCCGGGGCGCTCCGCCATCGAGGCGCTGGAGCCAGAGCTCGCACGTCTGGTCGACGGCGTTCTTCGACAGGACTTTGCTATAAACAATGCCTTTCCCGTCGTTCGTCCAGGTTATGGAGTCGATGCGCTCAGGAGATTGGAGCTTGAGGATCTCGCGCGCTTCGCCCCCCCCGACGGGCATGATTTTCAAGGACGTCGTTTGGTCAACATAAGCGATGCTCTTGCCGTCCGGGGCGATGGCAAAATCGGTGACCCCGCGCGCTTTGGCCTCTTCCTTGTAGACCTCGGCGGCCGATTGGCTCTCGAAGTTGTAGCGGAGGAGCTTTCGCGCTTTCTTCGGAAAGTCGTAAAAGATGTAATAAACGTCTCTGGCGTCGACCGTGGCCAAGCTCGAAATCGCGGAGCCGGCGGCGCTCTGGACGAGCGGCTTCAAGGCCCGGGTTTGGAGGTCGAAGAGATAGAGCGACCAGTATCCGTCCTTGGGAAGGCCGCGAAGGAGCATCGAACGGCCGTCGGGGGACCAAATGAGCCGGCCGATGGACCTCAAATCGACCGGATAGGACTCGGTTTTTCCCGTCTCCAGGGAAACGATGTTGAAGGTTTTTTGGCGGGTCATCTCGAGGCCGGAAGAAACCTGGGGGACATAGGCCAGGGACTTCCCGTCGGGCGACCAATCGGGATGCAGCTTCGACCCCATGACCCGGGGTAATGCCCGAACTGGAGGAGAGATGAGTTTGGCCGTCACGGGGTCAATCGTGGCGATATAGAGGTCGGTGAACGAGGTATTGGCGCCGTAAAAAAGAGACCCCGAGGCCGTGAATCCCATGGCCGAAACGACCCCGAATTCTTTTTTGACCAATTCCCTTTCGCCCTGGGCCTTGCCGTTCGCGACCCGGACGGCCCAGAGGTCGAAGGTCCCGCTCTGGTCGCTCGTGAAGAGAACGCTGCGTCCGTCGGGTGTCCAGCCGACGAGAAATTCGTCGGCGGGCGAGGCGAGAAGCGGGGCGTCCAGGCTTCCGTCAAGGGCGAGGATGAAGATGTTGGATTCCTGGGGCTCGCTCCAGGTCGGAAGGTCATAAATGACGAACCGGCCGTCGGGAGAGAAACACATCTCGCTCGGATAGGTTTTTCCCAGTGACTTCAAGCGGCGCGCCGAACCGTCGGCCAGGGTGAGGAGTCCAAGATGCCACTCCCCGCCTCCCTCGCGGCCGTTATAGATCAATAAGGATTTTCCGTCCGGCGACCAATCCCCGGCCTGAACGTAGCCCGCCGAGCCTTCGATTTGATAGACCGTCCTCGGCTTCGACCCCTCCAGGCCGGCAACGCGGATTTCGTAGCCCGCGTCCGTGGACCAATTGAAGGCGACCTGCCGGCTGTCCGGAGACCAGACCGAAAAGAGGGCGAACTCGCCCGACTTCTCCCAGGGGCCCTTGTCGGTCAAGCGGATTTTCTTCCTCGTTTCGATCTCGAGAACGGCCTGATCGCCCGTGTCCCAATCGACCGTCGACAGCCAATTGCCGTCGGGCGAGACCTCTCCCAGGGAATCGACGTCCGGCCCGTCCCAGACTTTCCTCATCTGGAACTGGTCGCTTTTGGCGGCCGGCGCCGGCCCCGGTTTACCCAGAGCGGAGAGTCTGTCCTTGGCCAGGGCGACGGCTTCGTTCTGCTCCGGATAGTGTTTAATGACTTTCTCGAACGCCTCTTTGGCCTTGGCCAAGCCTTGCTTCTCGTAGCAGAGGCCGACGTAATATTGGGCCCTGGCGGCGACCCCCCGCTCCTGGGGGAATTTCTGGATGAGATCTTCGAAGAGCTTGATCGCCCCGGCAAGGTCGCCTTTCGTCTCCATGGCGAATTTCGCCTTCTCAAGGAGCATCTGGGGCTCGGACGCCTGCTCGAGGGCGAAAGCCCCAAGGGCCAGGACGCAAAAGGCCAGGACCGCGGATGTTTTTTTAATTTTCATCGTTCTCCCTCCTCCGGAATTTTTTTCATCCGCTCCCAAGATCGCCTTTTCCGTCCCGGAAGTTGTCACCACAAGGTCAAACAATGTCAACGAATGTCACACCCCCCCCACGGCCGGCGCCTTCAAACGACGAACCGGTATCCCTCGCCATAGATGGAAAATATATGCCGCGGCCGGGAGGGGTCCGCCTCGATTTTCTTGCGCAGCTTCAGGATGTGGTTGTCTATCGTCCGCGTCGTCGGGAATTTCTCGTAGCCCCAGACCTTGTCGAGGAGCGCCTCCCTCGAGACGACCTCGCCCTGGTGGGCGACGAGATAGCGGAGGATGTCGACCTCGAGGGCGGTCAGGTCGAATTCCCGGCCGCCCCGCCTGACCTTGAAATGGGCGAAGTCGATCTCGATGTCGCCGAAAGGAAACACGGCCGGCGGCGATCTCTCCTCCCCCGCCGACCGCCTCAGGAGGGCCTTGATCCTGGCCAGGAGCTCGCGGACGCTGAACGGCTTGGTCAGGTAATCATCCGCCCCCATCTCCAAACCGACGACCTTGTCGACTTCGTCCCCCTTGGCCGTGAGCATCAGGATCGGCACCTTGTCCGCGCTCCGGCGGAGTTCGCGGCAGACGTCGAGGCCGCTCATCGCGGGAAGCATGATGTCGAGAATGACAAGATCCGGCGCATCGGTTTGGGCTTTCCGGAGGCCGGTTTCGCCGTCAAAGGCCCCGTCGACTTCGTATCCCTCCGCCTCGAGGTTGAGCTTCAGGCCCGCGACGAGGTCCCGCTCGTCCTCGACGATCAGGATTTTTTTCTTCATCTTGCCTCCTCGCCCGGCCCTCGAAGGGGAAGATAGACGGCGAAAAGGCTCCCCTTCCCCGGCTCGCTCCGGACCTCGATCCGCCCCCGATGGGCTTCGACGATGTGCTTGACGATGGTCAGGCCCAGCCCGCTTCCCGTCGCCCCGGCTCCCGCCTTCGAAGAAACCCTGTAGAATTTCTGGAAGATGCGTTCGGCCTCGCCCGGCGGAAAACCGACCCCCTTGTCCTCGACCTTCAGGACGGCCTCTCCGCCGTCGCGCCGGAGCCTGACGCCGACCTCCTTCGTTCCCGGCGAGAATTTCATCGCGTTGCTCAGGAGGTTGACTAAAACGCTGGCCACGGCCTCGGAGTCGAAGGTCGACTCGGGAAGGTCTGAAGCAATCTCGTCTTTAATCGCGAACCCTTTCTTCTCCAGATGATAGCGATAGGACTCCAGCGTGGCCCGGACGGTTTCGGCCAAGTCGCCCGGACGAAAGGCGAATTCCTTGCGCCCCATCTCGATTCTCGAGAAATCGAGGACGTTGTTGATGAGATGGGACAACCGCTCGCTTTCCTTGGTGATGATCTCGTAGGCTCCGAGGCGCTCCTTGTCGCCGAGAGCGGGCTGGCGCTGAAGGGTCTCCCCGTAGAGGCGAATGAGGGTCAGCGGGGTTTTCAACTCGTGGGAAATGGTCTGGACGAATTCCGTTTTCAGGCGGGTCGCTTCGGCCTCCCGCGAGATGTCGCGGGCCAGGAGGAACGCGCCCAGGGCCATCAGGACGCCGATGACGCCCAGGAGGAGGGCATAGAGGAGATTCTCCCGGGCGGCCGTCCGGCTGAGGTCGCCCAGCCCGGATGAGGCAAAGACAAACCGCCAGGGCAGCGGATAGCGGCGAAGGGACAAGGCCAAGGCCCCCTGGGGGATATCCGAAAGATCTCCGCTCCGAACGTCGCGGCCGCCGTCGTCGATGATCCTGAGAATCCGGCCGGAAGCGTCCTCCGCGGAAATGGCGAGGCCGGCAAGGCCTTGCTTCGCCAGGGCCCCCAGCTCCCAACCATAACCGCCGTAATACGTCCTCGCCGGGGATATGTTTTCGAGAGGGCGGAAAGCGATTAAGAAGCCGGAAGGCCCGCTTCCCGTCAGGAATCTTGCCGGCGAAGCCTTCTCCCCGGGAAGGCCAAGGCCGAGCCTCTCACGGAGCGGGGGGACGACTTCGCGCTGGAGAATCTCGGCGAAGGCCAAATCGCCCTCGAAGCCGGACGGACGGCCGCGGAGGGCCTGAATCTCGGGCGGGAATTCGACCGCCGCCTCGATTTCAGCGAGGAAAAACCGGTAGGTCGCCAGGTTGCACGGCCATTGGCCGCCGCGGAGGCCGCGATAGGCTTCGAGAAGGAGACACTCTCTCCCCTCTTCGTCCCCCTGGCGGCGCCGGATTTCGGCGAGTTGGATCACGGCCGTCAGTCCATAGGGATGACCCGAGTCGTTCAAGACATCCCCCGCCCGGGAGGCGAGGTCGCGATAAACGCTGGCGGCGTCATTGTATCTTTTCAGGGCGAGAAGACAGCGCCCTTCCCCGGCCAGGGCCCGGCCGAGAAGACGGGAAGGCGGTCCGGAGGCAAGAGAGCGCCGGTATGCGGCCGCCGCCTTTTCGAAATCCTTCTTCTCGAACTCGAGGATTTCGGCCCGGCGGATGTCCTTTTCCAGAGGATCGGCGCCCGGAGGGTCGGACGTCGGAGAGGCCGTGATCGGCTCATTTCCCCTTCGCGGCCAAAGGATCTGCAGCTTTTCATCGAGGAGAAAATACCGTCGACCCGGCTCGCCCGCGAGAGGAGGCGAGTCCGGCGGATCATCGGCTCTTTCCAGGAACCCGAGGAAAACGGCGGGATCGAGGGCCTGCCGCTCGTCTTCGAGAAGCGCGTCCTCGATCGACCGGAGGGCGGCGTCGGCCGAGACGGCGAGGTTCGAGGCGAGAATCCGGCGGACGGATTCCCGACGCTGGGCGATCGTCCGGAAGCCGAGATATCCGAGGAGGCAGGCCGGAAGGATAACGGCCAGAAGGAAGAGGACGACCGTCCTCCGTCTGACCCGAATGCCCTTGCCGATGATGTCCGTCCCCCGCGTCGGAATAAACGCCGTGCCCTTCAGGGGCGGTTCAATTCTAGCAAATCGCGCCGGATAATTGTCAAAGGAATGTCAAAAATCGTCTCGGAATGTCAGCTTCATCTTCCGGCCCCTCCATGCTGGAATGGCCATGGGAAGAGAGCGTGAGATGAAGGCCCTGTCCTCCCCGATTGAAAATCTCGCCCGCCGGTACGGCCTTGAGATCGTCTACGCGTTTGGAAGCCGGGCCAAAGAGATTCAGCGCCTCGTCCAGGGAAAAAGACGAACGCTCTCCCGGACAAAAGCCGACAAGGCTCAGCTCACGCCGCCCAGGGCGATCAGGGCGCGGAGAAGCTTGAAGCCCTCGAGATAATCGTTCGCCGAGAATCCGACGGCCCGGGGGCCGAGGCGTTTAACTCCGGCCAGTAGCGTCGGGAGCTCGGACTGGCCGCTGTTATGGTACTCGATCTCGAACGACAGCGGCGGCCCGAGAACCCACGGCTTGGCCTGGGCCCGGCCTTCGAGGGCTTTCTTGGCCCCAGCCTTCAGCTTGGCCAGCGCCTCGGACCGGGGAAGCATCCGGGCGGCGACCCGGCCGACGGCATCCTTGACGGCGACGGTCGTGATACTCGGACCGAAGAGCTCATGGGCCTGGGCGCACGTGACCGTATCTCCCGTCAGCATGACCACCGGAACCTTGAAATGTCCGGCGATCGCGGCGTTGAGACCCATCTCCGGGAGCTCGCGGCCGTTCACTTTGATCGCGTAAACCGTCGCCCCCGAGATCGTATGGTCGAGGATGCCGGGGAAGGAGCCCGCCCGGGCGTGATAGCCGACGAAGACGACGGCGTCGAAGGAGGCGTCGATCCCCTCCATCATGCCCAGCGGCTTGGGCGTCCCCGAGATGAGCGAGACCGTTTTGTCCAGCTGGTCGGCGACGATGTTCTTCATCCCGCCGTGGGAATCATTGACGACGATCTCGCCCGCCCCGGCTTCCCTCAGGCCGGCGATGACGGCGTTGACGTCCTCGGCCATCCACCGGCGGGCCGCCCCGTAGCCTTCGCCCGCCGCCGAGACCTGGTCGCCGTGGACGACCCCCCAGATGCCTTCCATGTCGACCGAGATGTAGACTTTAGGGGCTTTGGTCTGGGCCGTCGCGGGCCAAACCGCCAGGGCAAAGGCAGCGATCAGACCGAAAATCAGACGCGTTCTCATCGTCTTTTCTCTTCCTCCCTTCTTAAAGATGGGGGACACGATAAGAATCATGTCCCCTGAAGATGGGGAAGATGGGGGACACTTTGAAGTGTCCTCCATCTTGCCTAATCTCGCGGAGGCGGAGGTTGCGGAATTCGACCCGGGAGCCGTGGCCGCAGAAGGCGATATGGCCTTTCCCGCGCTTGAGCCCGGGATGGTCCCGCCCGTCGGCCGTCCCCGCCGCCGAAGCCTCATCGAGGTCGGCGTCGACGATCGTCGTCCCGTTGAGAACGACGGTCACCCGCCGCCCGCGAACGATGATCTCCTCGGCGTTCCACTCCCCGGCCGGCTTGAGAAAGCCGCGCTTCGCGGGCACGACGCCGTAGATCGAGCCGTGGAATTGATACGGCTTGAGGTCCTTGTATTGATCCGCCGTGTCGTCGAGGACCTGGATTTCCATTCCGGCATAGGCGGCGTCCCCGGCCCGGGGCGTCCGGATCCCGATCCCGTTGTTCGCCCCGGGCGTCAGCTTGAACTCGAAGCGGAATTCGAAATCCGCGTATTCCCTTTCGGTATAGAGATTTCCCCCGCTCGACGGGAGGACCACGATCGCCCCGCCCTCGGCGGCGTATCCCTTCACATCCCCCGTCCATCCCCCGAGGTCCCGGCCGTTGAAAAGGCGGACGAATCCCGCTTTTTGCTCCTCGATGTCGAGGTGGACTTCCTCCCGGCCGGGCGGGATCTCACGGAGGAAAATGCTCTTGAACTGGAGGGGCGTGCTGTGGGCCTGGAGCTCGATCTGCCCCGACGGGAATATCGGCTTGTCCCGCTCCCAGTAATTCTCCATGACGACGTCATCGACGACGAGGACTCCGTTCAAGACAACGGTCACCCGCTCGCCGATCATCTTGATATGGAACGTATTCCACTCTCCGACCGGACGGTCGGCCGGGACGAGCGGGTCCATCGGATTCTTCAGGTTGTTGTAGAGCCCGCCCGATCCTTCGGGCCATTGAGCGGGATCCCAGATCTGGACCTGGGGCGAGCCGCGGAGATAAATCCCGCTGTCGCCCCCGGGCTCGATCTTCCAGT
>VGJF01000119.1 GCA_016867585.1 Candidatus Aminicenantota bacterium
TTCCCTTCGGCTTGAGACGGCTTGATTTGGGATGAAGCCTTTTTTCCGCCTGCTCGGGACGACCTTCAAACGGTTCGCCGTCGACGGCTGCTTCGGCTACGCGATCATCATCAGCTATTTCACTTTGATGAGCGCCGTCCCCCTCCTGGCCCTCTTCGTCTGGGTCGCGACCAAGCTCATGGGCAACTCGGAGATCGCCGTCCGGAGCCTGAATCTCTTCACCGAGGATTTCTTCGCCGAGTTCGACCCTTCGTTCTTCCAGAGGCTGTCCGACGTCTCGGACAACCTCGGCAACCTCGGCTGGTTCGGGCTCGTCGGATCGTTCATCGCCGCCAGCTTCCTCTTCGCCAATCTCATCGCGGCCATCAACCGGATCTTCCGCAGCTCCTCCCGGAAGTCGTTCTTCTACAACCGGCTCATGGAATACCTGATCATGTTCATCATGGGCATCATCCTGTTCTTTTCCCTCTCGATCACGGCCGTCTGGACGGCCATGCACCGGGCGATCCGGGAGAGCGCCTTCGTCCGGGAGAACATCAATCCCGGGGCGGTCGGGGTCGTCGACAACGTCTTCGTCCAGTATCTCCTGCCGTTTCTGCTCGGTTTTCTGGTCCTCTTCGTCATCTACAAGTTCATCCCCGAGACGAAGGTCTACACGGCGGCGGCGATCATCGCCGCGACCGTCGGGTCGGCCCTGTGGGAGGTCTTCAAGCGGGGATTCGTCTTCTACGTGGCCCACTTTTCGGCCGTGGGGATCGTCCTCGGCCGGCTCGTCCAGGGGACGCTGACGTCGATCATTTTCTTCCTGCTGTGGATCTCGACCTCGCTCGTCATCCTCCTCTGGGGGGCCGAGCTCGCGGCCGTGATCAACGAACGGATGGTCCAGCGCCGCTCCGAGGAAGCCCTCTTCGTTTAGAAAAGGGGAGGAGGAAGGGATGAAATTGACCGTCCGGGAGCTCGCGAAGCGGCTGGGCTGCCCTTACGAGGGCGACGGAGAGCTCGAAATCAGCGGCTGCTCGAGCCTCGAAGGGGGCCGGGCGGGAGCCGGAGACCTCGTTTTCCTGGCCCCGTCCCAGACCGCGAGCCAGGCCAGGCTCCGGCCGCTTCTCGAGGCGACCGCGGCCGGCGCGGCCATCCTCCCCCCCGGCGAGGCCTTCGACCGCCTCCCCGTCATCCGGTCCGAAAACCCGCATCTCGCCTTCATCCGCGCCGTCGAGATCTTCCACCGTCCCTTCCGGCCGGCGCCCGGCGTTCATCCGACGGCGGCCGTCTCGCCCACGGCCAAGCTCGCCCCCGGCGTCTCCATCGGAGCCCTGAGCGTCGTCGGCGACGAGGCGGAAATCGGCCCGGGCACGGTCATCTTCCCGCTCGTCTCGATCTACCCGCGCGTCCGGATCGGGGCGGACTGTCTCCTCCACTCGGGCGTCGTCGTCCGCGAAGACGTCCGGATCGGCGACCGGGTCGTCCTCCACAACGGCGTCTCGGTCGGGGCCGACGGATACGGCTACCTGCGCGGCCCCGACGGCGGCCACCTCAAGATCCCCCAGGTCGGGACGGTCGTCATCGAAGACGACGTCGAGATCGGGGCCAATTCGGCCGTCGACCGGGCGGCCCTGGGAGAGACCGTCATCCGGAAGGGGGCCAAGATCGACGACCTGGTCATGGTCGCCCACAATGTCGAGGTCGGCGAGAACGCCCTGCTCGTCGCCCAGGTCGGCATCGGCGGGAGCAGCAAAATCGGCCGGGGGGCGATCCTCGGCGGCCAGGTCGGCGTCCCCGACCACATCGACATCGGCGAGGGGGCGATCGCCGCGGCGAAATCCGGGATCACCAACGACATCCCGGCCGGGGGATTCGTCAGCGGCTCGCCCCATCTCGACGTCCGCGTCTGGCGGAAGTTCTGGGCCGCCGCCCCGCAGCTCTACGGCCTCCTCAAGGAATTCAAGCGGCTCCGGGCGCGGGTCGAGGAGCTCGAGGCCGAGCTCGCCCGCCTGAAAAATTCCTGATTCCCCCCCGCCCCGCGCCGGACTGAGAAAAAAGCGCCGCCCCGGCCGTCTATCCAAGTGTGAGGACCGAGGCGGCCATGAGCGCGGAGAACGACCTTCTCGACGAGCTGGTCAAGGAGACGGGGGCCGGGACGAAAGCGGAGGCGATCCTGGCCGCGATCCGGGATTTCCTCCGGAGGAGGCGCCTCGAACGGGTCGAGAGGATTCTGGCCGGGGGCGGCCGGCTCGAGTTCGACCTCGGGGCCGAGGAGCTGCGTCCCGATGAGCCTTGAGGCCGGGCCGCTGAAGGTCCTCGTCGACACCTCGGCCTGGCTGGCCTTCTTCCGCCACGAGGACCGGAAAACGGCCCTCGCCGTCCGCCAAGCCGTCGCCGACGGATCGGCGATCGTCCCGAAAATCGTCCTGGCCGAGCTCGTCCAGGCGGCGAAATCGGACCGGGAGCTGGCCGTCATCGCCGACCTCGCCCGGTCGATCCCGATCGCCGACGAGGGAGAGACGACCTGGAGCGAGGCCGCGGCCCTCGCCCATCGGCTCAAACGGAGGGGCAAGACGATCCCGCTGGCCGATTGCTACATCGCCGCCCTGGTCCGCCGGCACGACTGCCGGCTCCTGACCCTCGATCCCCGGTTCAAGGACATCGCCGCCGATTGACCGCCCGGCCGGGGCGGGGGGATTGACAATTCGGTATGACTGATTCATACTGGGTATGAAATTGTCCCGAGATGGCCAAGACCATTAAATTCACGATCAGCCTTCCGGCCGGCGAGTTCAGGGAGGTCGAAGCGGCCCGGCGCGGGCAAGGGAAGACGCGAAGCCGCTTTATTCGGGATGCGCTCGCGGAGGCGCGCGCGGCCGGAGCCGGAAAAGACAAGGGACGCTTTCCTGCGCCCCCCTTCTTGCTCAACCGCAAAATGGCCGAGGAGAGGGCGGCGCCCTACGGCCGGGCCGACTGGCCGGGGATCTCGGCCGACGAGAAGGAGCGCCGCCGAAGGGCGCTGGCCGTGGCGGGAAAACACCGCTCCGGGCTGAGCGACGTCTCCCGGCGGCACGACGAATATTTGTCCGACGCGTTCGGCGGGACCAAGGGCGACAAGGAATGAACCTGGCGGTTTTCGTCGACACGAGCGCCCTTTACGCCCTTCTCGACGCCGACGACGCCGGCCATCACGAGGCCGCTGAGCGTTGGCGGCATGGGATGTCGGGAGGAGAGACGTTCGTCTGTCACAACTATATCCTCGTCGAAACCTCCGCCCTCGTTCAGCGCCACCTCGGGATGGAGGCCGTGAAGGATTTCGAAGAGAGCATCGTCCCCGTCCTGCGGGTCGTCTGGATCGACCGCGAGATTCACGAAGCCGCCCTCGCCGCGCTTCTCGCCGTCGGCAAACGAACGCTGAGCCTTGTCGACTGCGTCAGCCTCGAGGTCATGCGCCGGGCGGGAATCCGGACGGCGCTTTCCCTCGATCCCCACCTCTGTTAAAAAGATGAGTAAAAAGATGGGGGACACTTTAAAGTGTCCCGCATCCTGAACGTCACTTATAAGTCGAGAGGAACTCGTTGACGGCCATCGCCGCCGTGACCCCCGTCCCGGCGGCCGTGGCGACTTGGCGGGGGGCGCCGGCGATGACGTCGCCGGCGGCGAAGATCCCGGGCCGCGAGGCGGCCATCCGGGCATCGACGATGATCTGCCCCCACTCGTTGAGGGCGACGAGGCCCTTGAGGAATCCCGTCACCGGGACCGTCCCGATGGAGACGAAGAGGCCCTCGACCGCCAATTCGCTCATCGAACCGTCCTTGAGGCCGCGCAGGAGGACGCCCTCGACGTTGTCCTTGCCGAGGACGGCCTCGACGACCGAGCTCCACTGGACCTCGATCTTCGGGTTCTCGAAAACCCGCTCCTGGAGGATCTTGGCCCCGCGAAGGGCGTCGCGGCGGTGGATCAGGTGGACCTTGCGGGCGAACTTCGTCAGGAAAACGGCCTCCATCAAGGCCGTGTCGCCGCCGCCGACGACGGCGATGTCGCGCTCGCGAAAGAAGGCCCCGTCGCAGGTCGCGCAGTAGGAGACGCCCCGGCCGACGAGCCGGCTTTCGTCGGCCAGGCCGAGGCGCCGGTACTCCGAGCCGGCGGCGACGAGGACGGTCCGGGTCGGGTATTCGCCCTTGCTCCCCCGGACGAGCCAGCCGCCGGCGCGGGCGGGATCGGGATCGGAGACGACCTCCCGGACCTCATCGGAGGCGATTTCGGCCCCGAAGCGGAGGGCCTGCTTGCGAAAGCCCTCCATGAGGTCGAAGGGGGCGATGCCGTTCGGGAAGCCGGGGTAGTTCTCGATCCAGTCCGTGATCAGGATCTGGCCGCCGGGGAGGCCCTTCTCTAGAACGAGCGTCCGGAGACGGCCCCGGCCGGTGTAGATCGCGGCCGCCAGGCCGGCCGGACCGGCCCCGATGATGACGACGTCATGCCTCTCGCCCACGTTTTCTCCCTGACGGGCTCTTTCGGGGACACTTTAATGTGTCCCCCATCTTTTTCACCGTCTAATCACAGATGTTTCGTGAAGGCGGCGACGATCTTGTCCTTGGAGACGGCCCCGACGAGCGTTTCCTTGAGCTCGCCGCCCTTGAAGACGAGGAGGGTCGGAATCCCCCGAATGCCGAACTTGGCCGGGGTCTTCGGGCTCTCGTCGACATCCATTTTCCCGACCTTGAGCTTGTCCTTGTATTCAATCGCCAGCTCCTCGACGATCGGGGCGATCATCCGGCAGGGCACGCACCAGGCCGCCGAGAAATCGAGAAGGACGGGAAGGGCGGACTTGAGGACTTCCTCATCGAACGCGTCGTCGTTGATGGCCAGGACGTTGTCGGACACGGGGCCTCCTCGCGCGATTTTGGGCGGCACATTATACCATAAGAAATACGGGGACAAAGAAATACGGGGACACATACCTTATCTGTCCTTAAAAGTGGACAGATAAGGTATGTGTCCCCGTATTTATTTAATTATTCGGCCCAACCGAGCTTTTCGCGCAGCAGGCCGAAATAACGGCGCCGGGGAGACGTCACGAGCTCCAGGACCGCCTCCGCCCGCTTGATCGCGACCGCCTCGCCGTCGCTCATCCGCCCCCCGCGCTGGCCGTCGAGGGTCAGAAAGACCTTCTCCCCCTTGGTCAGGAGGGCGATCCGGACGCTGGCGTCCGAGGAGATGACGCACGGGCGGAAAGTCAAGGTGTGGGGGCAGATCGGCGTTAAAACGATCGCCGGGACATGGGGCTGGATGATCGGTCCGCCGGCGGAGAGCGAATAGGCCGTGCTCCCGGTCGGTGAGGCGACGATGAGCCCGTCGGCCCGGAGGGTCGCGACGTCGTTTCCGTTGACGGCCAACCCGAGCTCGATCATCCGGGCCTTGGCCCCCTTGTTGATGACGACGTCGTTGAGGACGAGCTCGGTCCCGCCGCTCCACGAGGTCTCAAGGACCATCCGCGGACTGATGAGGTCCTCGCGCCCGTCGAGAAGGGCATCCAAGGCGAGGGCCATTTCGGCGATCGGAACCTCGGTCAGGAAGCCGAGACTCCCCATGTTGACTCCCAGGACGGGGACGCCCGCCCTGGCGGCCGCGTGGGCGATCCCGAGGAACGTGCCGTCGCCGCCGAGGACGACGACCAGGTCCGAGGCGGCCGGGATCTCCTCCCGGGGGAGGCCGCTCGAGGCCGGACGGCCGGCCTTCTCCGCGGCCTGGCTTTCGAGGAGGCTTTCGATGCCGCGCCGCTCGAAATAGAGGATCAGGTCGGCCAGGACGCGCTCGACTCCGGGAGCGTGAGGCTTGATGACGACGCCCGCCCGTCTGATCGTTCTCATTCTTTTCGCCCCTGGTCGGATTGTTCCGTCCGTCGGTCGTTCGGCTCGGTGACTTCGGCGATCCATTTTAGCACGTCCTCGGGGGGCGGAGGCAAACCTTCGAGGCCGAACAGGGCGAAAAACTCTTGGTTTCCCTTCCGGCCTCGGACGGCGGCCCGGCGGAGGCCGCGCAGGCGGAAGCCGGCGGCCCCGGCCTCCCGGACGGCCCTTTCCAGGACGGCCGCTTGGAGGGCCGCGTCGCGGACGATGCCCTTCTTGCCGACCTTCCCCCTTCCGGCCTCGAACTGCGGCTTGACCAGGACGAGAACGGCTCTCGGCGGGTCCCGGCGCGGCTCACCCCCGTCCGTCCTCGCTGGCGCTGCGAGCGGGCGGGGGGCCCCCGAGCCTTCCACCCGCCGAGATCCTTCTCGAACGACGGAAAGAGGGGGCGGGTCCCGGCGCGGCTCACCCCCGAGACATTCGCGCACGGCCGGAAGGATCTTGGCGACCGAGATGAACGAGACGTCCATGACGACGACGGCCGGGCGCTCGGCCGCGGGGAAATCGGCCGGCTCGAGAAAGCGGGCGTTCTTCTCGACGGCCGCGACCCGCGGGTCTCGGCGGAGGCGGTCGTCGAGCTGGCGGACATCGACGTCGACGGCGTAAACCCGGGCCGCTCCCCGCTGGAGGAGGCAGTCCGTGAACCCGCCGGTCGAGGACCCGATGTCGAGGCAGACGAGGCCGGCCGGGTCGATCCCGAATCCGTCAAGGGCGTCGGCCAGCTTGAGGCCGCCCCGGCCGACGTAGGGGAGCGGCGCTTCGACGGCCAGGTCGGCTTCGACGGGGATGAGCTGGCCGGCCTTTTCGACCTTGAGGGAGAGGGTCCGGGCCGCCTTCCGGGCCGTCGCGGTCACCCACCCGGCCATGATCAAGGCCTGGGCCTTGCGGCGCGAATCGGCCAGGCCCCGCTCGACGAGCAGCTTGTCGGCCCGCTCCTTCTTCGCGTTCAACGGAGGAATTCGCGGAATTGGACGGCCAGGCCTTCGGCGTCGAGGCGGAAGCGGCGGCGGACCTCGGCGACCTTGCCGACGGGATAGACCTCGAGGGGGAGGCCGATCGCCTTGAACCTGAGGCCGAAAAAGCCGCGGCTGTCGAGGAGCTCCCGGACGGCGCTTCCGAACCCTCCGGCAACGACGCCTTCCTCGACGGTGATGACCGCCCGCCCCTCCCGGGCGTACCGGAGGAGGGCCTCCTCGTCGAGGGGCTTGGCGAACTTGGCGTCGACGACGGCCAGGCTCAGGCCTTCGGCCTCGAGGGCCCGGGCCGCCTGGAGCGCCGGATAGACCATCGCCCCGTAAGCGAAGACGAGGTCGCGGCCGTCCTTGAGGGGTTCGCTCTTTCCGACGGGGACGTCCTTGAAATCGGGATCGGCCGGGACGCCCGCGGCCTCGCCTTTCGGGAAGCGGATCGCCGCCGGGCGGCCGCAGCCGACGGCCGCCTTCAGCATGTGGCGCATCTCGTTCTCGTCGCGCGGGGCCATGAGGACGATGTTCGGCATGTGGCGGAGGTAGGCGATGTCGTTCAGGCCTTGATGGGTCGGGCCGTCGTCGGGGACGATCCCCGAGCGGTCGAGGGCGAAGACGACGGGAAGGTTCTGAAGGCAGACGTCGTGGTAAATCTGGTCGTAGGCCCGCTGGAGGAACGTCGAGTAGATGGCGCAGACGGGCTTGAACCCGCCGACGGCCAGGCCGGCGGCGAAGGTCACGGCGCACTGCTCGGCGATGCCGACGTCGAAGAACCGGCCGGGGAGCTCCCGGGCGAAGGCGAGCAGGCCGGTCCCCTCGCACATGGCCGCCGAGATGGCGATGACCCGCGGGTCCTCCTTGGCGACCTGGATCATCGTCTCGCCGAAAACGGCCGAGTAGGAAGGCTTGCCGCCGGGCGAGGCGGGCTCGCCGGTGTGGACGTCGAAGGGCGAGGCCCCGTGAAAATGGTCGGGGCTCGTCTGGGCGGGCGCGTAGCCCTGGCCCTTGCGGGTGACGCAATGGATGAAAAGCGGCCCGTCCTCGTATTTCTTGGCGTCCTCGAAGACCTCGAGGAGGGAGGGCAGGCTGTGCCCCTGGACGGGGCCGACGTAGCGGAAGCCGAGCTCCTCAAAGACGAGGCCCGGGAAAAACGTTTTCTTGACCAGCTCCTCGACGGCCCGGCCGGCCCGGATGATCGGCCAGCCGAAGACGGGCAGGGACTTGAGGAGGGTTTTGGCCCGGTCCTTGGCCCGGAGGTAATGCTGGCCCGAGGCGAGATAGCCGAGATACTTGGAGAGGGCCCCGACGCTCGGCGAGATCGACATCTCGTTGTCGTTGAGGACGATGATGACTTTCTCCCGGAGATGGCCGATCTCGTTGAGGGCCTCCCAGGCGACGCCCCCGGTCAAGCTGCCGTCGCCGACGACGGCGATGATCCGGTGGGTCTCGCCCTTCTTGTCGCGGGCCACGGCCAGTCCCAGGGCGGCGGCCAGGGCGGTCGAGGCGTGGCCGGTGTTGTAGGCGTCGTGCTCGCTCTCCTCCCGGGCCGGGAAGCCGAGGATCCCTCCGGCCTGGCGAAGCCCCCGGAAGCGCTCGCGCCGGCCGGTGAGGATCTTGTGGGTGTAGCTCTGGTGGCCGACGTCCCAGATGATTTTGTCCCGGGGGGTGTCGAAGGCGTAGTGGAGGGCCAGGGTCAGTTCGACGACGCCGAGGTTGGCCGAAAGATGGCCGCCGTTCTTGGAGACGACCTCGAGGATGTAGGCCCGGATCTCGGGGGCGAGCCGGCCGAGGTCCTCGGGCGCAAGACGGCGCAGGTCGGCCGGCGAATCGATCGTCTCCAGGAGCTTTTTCATTTAATCATAGAGGGACAGGTCCACGATTTCCTCTTCATTTGCCTCGCACTTTCATCCGAACTTTTTGTTTTCGCGTGTCATCAGTCGGCAAATCTCTGAGGAAAACCGCCATATTATAACACGTTTTTCGGCGAATGCGGCCCCGGGGGAAGAGATGGGGGACAAATTGAATAGATCGCGCCCCCAAAAAAAAATCAGGAAATAGTGGACCTGTCCCTCTATTTTAAAGAAAGGGCGAGGAGGCGGAGGAGGGGCGACCTGAGCCGGCCCTTGTCCAAGGCGGCCAGGGCCGCGTCGACGAGCTGGGCGAGGCGCTCCCCGGCTTTCTCCCGCCCGATGAAAGCGGCGAAGTTGGGCTCGCCGGCGGGACGAAGACGCCCCTTCGCCGGTCCCGGCCGCCCTTCTCCCCGGGCCTTCCCGCCTTGGAAATCGTCGAGGTCGTCGCGGACCTGGAAGGCCAGGCCCAGGTTCTCTCCGTAAAGGGTCGCGGCCTTGAGAGCGGCGGCCGGCGCCCCGGCGACGATCGCCCCCGCCCGGACGGCCCCGGTGATCAAAGCCCCCGTCTTGCGCAACATGAGTTGGAACAGGCTTTCGGCCGTCGCGTTTTCGGGGGAGTAGGTGATGTCGAGGACCTGGCCGCCGATCAAGCCGGCCGGGCCGGCCAGCCGGGCCATTTCGCCGATGACCCGGATTTTCCGCTCCCGTCCCGCCGGCGGAGGGACGTCGGCCCCGGCCATCGCCTCGAAGGCCATGGTCAGGAGCGAGTCGCCGGCCAGCAAGGCCATGTCCTCGCCGAAGGCCCTGTGGCAGGCGAGCTTCCCCCGGCGGAGGTCGTCGTCGTCCATGCAGGGGAGGTCGTCGTGGACGAGGGAGTAAGCGTGGATGAACTCGAC
>VGJF01000120.1 GCA_016867585.1 Candidatus Aminicenantota bacterium
GGAGTATCCGTGATCTTTCATCGCCCCGGCAGCCCTTTCGATGGCCGCCCGGCCCGTCCGCACGCCCTTCCGGTCGACGGGGACGAACCCCGCCAGCCTCATCCCCAGGCCGAGGACGGGAACGCGGAAGACGCTCTCCTTGATGATGACCCGGAGAGGCCGGGGGATCAGGAGAAAGAGGAGGGGGCCGTCGAGAAAGCTCGCATGATTGGCCATATAGACGGCCGGGCCGGCCGGATCGGCGTGCTCCAGTCCGCGGAGGTCGAGTCGAAGGCCCAGGATCCGGCGGCTGATCCGCATGGCCCACTTCCCAAGGCCGATCAGCCCGTCGCCCGCTCCGAACATCGCCGCCGGCGGCAGGACAACGACCAGGGCGCCGAGAGCAAAGAGATAAAGCAGGAGAAGAACGGTCGTCCGGAAAATCACGGGGGCTATTATACGCCCCCGGGGAGCGGATGGTAAGGCCCCTCCGCCCGGAGGCGAACAGGGTCATGACCCCGGGACGCCGGAGCGCGGCCCGCGGATCATCTGGCCGTTCATGTTGACGAGGTCGCGGCCGAAATCGGCCAAGGAGCGGATCTCGTAAAGTCCGCCCTCGGGGAAGGCCGGGGCGTAAGCCCAACTCTCGGCGGCCATGTCCCGGCCGTAGGAGAAAATGAGGAAGTCCGAATCCGAGGCTCCTTCGAGGCCGTAAACGCCGTTGCAAAGGTCTCCGGTGAAGACCTGGAAATCCGTTCCCCACTGATCCGTCAAAGGGACGGCCTTGATGTACGTCGGCGACAGGGCCGCCTTGAGCTCGTTCCCGATCGGCCCGCCGTTCGGCGGCAGAACGACCCGGTCGGTCAGATAATCGATGCAGCCCTTGGCGAGGTGGGTCATGTCCTGCTGGGTGCCGCGGACCTTGGCTTTCTGCATGGCGTTCATGACCGCCGGAATCAGGAGGGCGGTCAAAAGACCGACGATCGCGACGACGATCAGCAGCTCGATCAAGGTGAAGCCGGACCTTCGTCTCGACATGCCGTCTTCCTTTGTTCCGGGAAAAAAAAGGGGCGGCCGGAGCCGCCCCGTTTCCTCGGACTTCAGAACCTTGCCTACGAACCGGTCACGCCAGCCCGCGGGCCGCGGATGAACGAGCCGTTGTAGCTGATGAGGTCTTTGGCGAAATCGGCCGTGCCCGTGATCGTGTAGAGGCCGGCCTCGGGCGAGGCGGGGACGTACGTCCAGCTCTCCAAGGCTCCGCCCCGGCCGCGCGAGGCGACCAGGAAGTCGTCGTCGGCGGCCCCGGAGATGCCGTAGTTGCTGTCGACGTTGGAGCCCGTGTACACATAGAAGGCGGTGCCCCATTGGTCCTGTGTCGGGAGGACCTTGATGTACATCGGCGAGAGGGCCGACTTCAGGGTGTTGCTGATCGTCCCGTTGTTCGCCGGAGGGGCGGCCCGGTCGGTCAGATAGTCGGCGATGGTCGTGGCGATCGTGCTGATGTCCTTCTGGGTCCCGCGGACCTTGGCCTTCTGGAGGGCCGTCATGGCGTTCGGGATGAGCAGAGCGGCCAGGATGCCGATGATCGCGACAACGATCAGCAGCTCGATCAGGGTGAAACCTTTCCTCAGTCTTAACATTTTTCCTCCTTCCGTCCCGGGACCTTCCAGGGGCCGGTGACGAGACTGTGAAATGAATTCGACCTAATTAATAGCAAGTCGTGTGCCAAAATGAAAATTATTCATAATCAATAAGATAAGAACAAGCCTGAAAAAAAATCAAAAAAAAAGTGACAATATTTGTCTTTTAGAGACATTATTTGTCATCATCTTTATCCCTGGGATATGAACCCGTCCCCGTCTCTCTCTTCCCGAAGATCGACCTGACGGGAAGACCGGATATGGTGCTTTGTGAGAAGATATCGAAGAGAACGATAACTCAAACCGAGCAACTCGGCCATTTTCTTCATGTTTCCGCGGGCCGCGTCCGCCGCGCCGTGAAGATAGCGCTTGGCCACGGCCTCGAGATGGGCCTCGAGGTCGAAACCGGGCCTGAAGACCGGGCGCTCCTCCGGCGCCGGGCCGGCCCTCCCGAGCTCGGTCGGAAGGGCGGCCATGGAAATCGTTTCCCGCTCCTCGACGGCGCAGAGCCGTTCGATGACGTTTTCGAGCTCCCGGACGTTTCCCGGCCACGCATAGGACTCCAGAGCGGCCACGACCTCGGGGACGAGCCGCTTCATCTTCCGGCCCATGCGCTCGCTGTGCTTTCGGAGAAAGTGCCGGACGAGGAGGGGGATGTCCTCCGGCCGCTTCCGGAGGGGCGGCATTTCCAGGGAGACGACGTTGAGGCGGTAGAACAGCTCCTCCCGGAATTTGCCCTCCTCGATCCTCTTCCGGAGGTCCTGGTTCGTGGCCGCCAGGATGCGGACGTCGACCGGGATCTCGTCCGTCCCCCCGACTCTTCGGACCGATCTCTCCTGGAGAACCCGGAACAACTTGACTTGGGTCCAGGGAGACATTTCCCCGACTTCGTCCAGAAAGATCGTCCCGGAGGAGGCCGTCTCGAACATCCCCTTCTTCTCGGAGACGGCCCCGGTAAAAGCCCCCCGGACGTGCCCGAAAAGCTCGCTCTCCAGGAGGTTCTCGGGCAGAGCGGCGCAGTTGATCGAGACGAAGGCCCGGTCGCGGCGGCGGCTATGGGCGTGAATCGCCCGGGCGGCCATCTCTTTTCCCGTCCCGCTCTCTCCGCTGATGAGGACGGTGGAGTCCGTGGCCGCGACCTTTTCGATCAGGCCGAAGATTTCCCGCATCGCCCGGCTCTTGCCGAACATGTTCTCGAAGCTGGCTTCGGACTTCAAGGCCTTCTTGAGGAGGATGTTCTCCTCGCGGAGCCTCCGTTCCTCGAGGCCGTGGGCGGCGAGGATCTTCAGCTCCTCGACGTCGAAGGGCTTCGTGACGTAGTCCAGGGCGCCGTTCTTGAGGGCTTCGACGGCCTGCTTGACGCTGCCGTAGGCGGTGATCATGATGACCGGGACCAACGGCTTGGCCGCCTTGACCCGGCGGAGGAGCTCCATCCCGTCGACCTGGGGCATCCTGATGTCCGTGACGACCAGGTCGAACTCCTCCTCCTCGACCATCTCCAGGACCTTCGGCGTTCCGGCGTTCGTCTTGACCCGGTAGCCTTCCTTCCGAAAAACGACGGTCAGAAGCTCGAGAAGGCTCTTTTCGTCGTCGACGATCAGGATCGTGTTCATCCGGCGGCCTGCCTGTTTTCGGTCTGGGCTTCCTTGGGCGGAGACGGCAGGGGAAGGATGAGGGTGACGGCCGTGCCGACCCGGGGCTCCGAGAGGATCTCGATCCGGCCGTTATAGAGGTCGATGATCTGGCGAACAACGGCCAAACCCAGGCCGCGGCCTCCCTCGAACCGGGTGTAGAACGGCTCGAAGATCCTGGCCCGCTCGGCCGGCGACATCCCCCGGCCGGTGTCGGCGATCCGGATCCTGAGTTCATCGGGCCGGCGCTGGAAAAAATCGATGGTCAGAACGCCCCCCTCGAGCATGGCTTTGAGGGCGTTCCGGACGAGGTTCCAGAAAACCTGCTTGAACTGGGCCGGGCTGCCGAAGTATTCGTGGGGGGCCGTGGCGTAGTTCCCGTGGACTTCGACCCCTTCGCCGATCTCCCCCCCCATCCGCAGCATGGTCAGGATCTCGGACAGGACCTCGGCCAAGCGAAAGACGGCGAACGTCTGGCGGCTCGGGGAGGCCATGCTCAAGAACTGCTCGATGGACCGGGAGACGCGCTGGGACTCCCGGACGACGATGTCCATGAGCCTGGCCTGCTCGCCCTCCGGGCGGAGGTCTTCGCGGAGGACTTGAACGGCTCCGGAGATGGCCGCCAGGGGATTGCGGATCTCATGGGCGACGAGGGCCGAGGCCTGGCCGGCGGCCGCCAGACGCTCCTTGACCTCGATCTCGCGCTGGGCGTCGATCAGCGCTTCCCGGGCCCGGCGGAGGCCGGCCTCGGTCCGGGCGACGAGAAAGGCGATGGCGAAAAAGAGGGCCCAGGCCAGGAAGATCGTATATAGGACCTGCCCGGCCGAGGCCTCGACCGCCTGGTCGGCCAGGAAGTACGGGATCAGGCCGTAGTACATCCCGTCGGCCAGAAAGCCGAAGACGACGGCCGAGAACCCGGCGACTAGGTAGGCCGCCCGGCCGCCGATGACGAGCCCGGCGGCGATGATGGCCAGGAGGTAGAGAATATGCATCGGCCCGGCGATCCCGCCCGAGATGTAGACGAGGGCGGTGATCAGCAGGACGTCGAAAACGACCTGGACGACGACCTGGAACCGATAGTGCGGATTCCAGAGAAGGAAGAGGAGATACGCCAGGCTGAGTCCGTAGGCCGAGGAGACGACGAGATAGAACGGCCCGAGGGGGAGAAAAACGGCCGTCGAGACTTGGATGACGACCGCGGCGACGAGGAGGGCGGAGACGACAAGCAGGCGCCCGACGATGAGCGTCTGGACGGTCCGCCGGATGATCGTCATTGAATCTGGGCCATGAGGTTGAAGATCGGGAGGTACATCGAGAGGATGAGGACGCCGACGATGCCGCCGACAAAAATCATCATGACCGGCTCGAGGATGGACAGGAGGGCGGCGACCGAGGCCGAAACTTCGTCCTCGTAGAAATCGGAGAGCTTGGCCAGCATCTGGTCAAGGGTCCCCGTGGCTTCGCCGACGCTGATCATCTGGGTCATCATGAACGGAAACCGGCCCGTCGTCCGGAAGGCGTCGGTCAGGCTCCGGCCTTCGGTGACCTGCTTGCGGACGTCGAGGACGCTCTTCTCGATGAGGGAGTTTCCGGCCGTCGAGGAGGTGATCTTGAGGCTTTCGAGCATCGACACGCCGCCGGAAAGGAGCGTGCTGAGGGTCCGGGTCACCCGGGAGATGGCGACCTTGAGAAGGAGCTTCCCGAAAAGGGGCAGCCGAAGGGTCAGGCGATCGACGCTGGCCCGGCCGACGGCCGTCTTCTTGTAGTAGCGGAAGAGGAAGACGGAGGCGATCATCCCGAGAAAGATGAAGAAGATGTAGTTCTGGACGAAATTCGAGAGCTTGACGATGAAGTAGGTCAAGCCCGGCAGCTGGGCCCCGAGCTCCTGGAAGATCCCGGAAAAGATCGGGATGACTTTCCACATGAGAAAGATGGCCACGAGAAGAGCGAAGGTGATGATCGCCGTCGGATAGATCATCGCCGACCGGACCTGGCTCCGGAGCTTGACGGCTTTTTCGATGTATTCCGCCAGACGCTGGAGCATGACGTCGAGCGAACCGCTCTGCTCCCCCGAGGCGATGAGGTTGCAGAACAGGTCGTCGAAGGCCTTGGGGTGTTTGCGCATGGCCTGATTGAGGCTGGAACCGGCCTCGACGTCGCCCCGGACTTCGGTGATGACCCTCTTGAAGTATTTGTTCCGGGTCTGCTCGGCCAGGATCGTCAGGCTCTGGATGAGGGGAAGCTCGGCGTCGATGAGGACGGACATCTGCCGGGCGAAAATGGCCAACTCCTTCTTCTTGACCCGCTCGAAGTTCAGAAAGGGGATTTTCAACCCCGCCTTCATCGGGGCGATGCTGGCCACGGTGATCTGCTCGCGCTGGAGGACGCGCTGGAGGTCCTCGGGCGAGCCGGCCAGGCGCTCCCCGCTCACGGGATCGCCGTAGCGATTCGTTCCCTTCCAGAGATAGATCGGCATGAGATGTCCTTTCAGCGCCGGGGCGGTCCGCCGGCAGCGGCCGGGCCTGGCCGGCCGGACTCTCGGCGTTGGAGGATGTCGGTCAGCTCCTCGGGGTCGGACGACGTCCCCATCGCCCTCTCGAGGGTGATGAGCCGGCGGACGTACAGGTCGGCCAGGGCCTGGTTCATGGTCTGCATCCCGGATTTCTCCTGGGCCAGCTGCATTTGGGCGTAGATTTGGTGGAGCTTGTTCTCCCGGATGAGGTTGCGGATGGCGTGGTTGGGGATGAGGATTTCCATGGCCAGGACCAGGCCCGACCCGTCGGCCCGGGGGAGAAGGACCTGGGAGAGAACGGCCTCCAAGGTCATCGAGAGCATGACCCTGGCTTGGGTCTGGTATTGGGGGGGGAAGATATCGACGATCCGCGAAATCGTCTCCGGGGCCGAATTCGTATGGAGGGTCGAGAAGGTCAGGTGGCCCGTTTCGGCGACCCGCAGGGTCGCCTCGACCGTCTCCAAGTCGCGCATCTCGCCGACGAGGACGACGTCCGGGTCCTCCCGGAGGACCGAGCGGAGGGCGTTCGGATAGCTCAAGGTGTCGGCGTAAAGCTCCCGCTGGTTGATGAGGGCCTTCTTGGGGGAAAAAAAATACTCGATCGGGTCCTCGATCGTGATGACGTGGGCGGACCGCTCGGCGTTGATGTGCTCGATCAGGCAGGCCAAGGTCGTCGATTTGCCGCTGCCCGTCGGCCCGGTCACGAGGACGAGGCCCCGGGGGAGGCGGCAGAGCTGGGCGACCCGGGACGGGATGCCGAGCCTCTGGAAGCTCCACATCATCGGAAGGAAGCGGCGGACGGCCGCGGCCACGGCCCCCTTCTGCATGAAGACATTGGCCCGGAACCGTCCGAGGTCCTTGACCCCGAAGGAAAAATCGATTTCCAACCGCTCCTCGAAGAGCTTCTTCTGTTTGTCGCTGAGGATGCTGTATATGAAGGCCTTCGTGTCGGCCGGGGTCAGGGGCGGATGTTCGACCGTCTTCAGCTCGCCGTAGACGCGGAGCCGGGGCGGGACATGGGTGCTGATATGGAGGTCGCTGGCGTCGGACTCGACCGTCATCCGGAGGAGGTCGTGCATCGTCAGGGCCATGGGGGCTCTCCTAATCGCGGACGGTCTCGCGGAGGACTTCCTCCGGAGTCGTGATGCCGTTCTTGACCTTGACCAGGCCGCTTCGCCGGAGGGTGATCATCCCCTGCTCCATGGCCTTCGCCTTGATCTCCTTGGATTGGCCCCGGGACATGATGAGTTCCTTGATCGCCGGGGTGACTTCCATGACCTCGAACAGGCCGGTCCGGCCCTTGTACCCCGTGTTGTTGCAGGCCTCGCAACCCCGTCCGTGGAGGGGGACGACCTGCTCGGCCTCTTCGGGCAAATACCCCATCTCGATGAGCGTCCGGACGGGCAGCTTCTGGGGGACGGCGCACTTTTTGCAGACCCTCCGGACGAGCCGCTGGGCGACGATCATGAAGATCGAATCGGCGATGAGAAAAGGCTCGACGTTCATGTTGATCAGCCGGTGGACCGTGCTCGCGGCGTCGTTCGTGTGGACCGTCGAGAAGACGAGATGTCCGGTCAGGGCGGCCTTGACGGCCACGTCGACCGTCTCCTGGTCGCGCATCTCGCCGACGAGCATGATGTCGGGATCCTGGCGGAGAAAGGCCCGGAGGGCCGTGGCGAAGTTGAGGTTGATTTCGTCGCGAATGTTGACCTGGTTGATCCCCGGGATGTAGAACTCGACGGGATCCTCGGCCGTCATGATGTTCTTTTCCATGGCGTTGAGGGTCGAGATGGCCGAATAGAGGGTGTTCGTCTTGCCGCTGCCCGTCGGCCCGGTGACGAGGACGATCCCCCACGGCCGGACGATGGCCTTCTTGAACAGGTCGAGGGATTCGGCCTCGAAGCCGAGGCGGGTCAGGTCGATTTGGAGATTCTCCCGGTCGAGAATCCGGCAGACGATCTTCTCGCCGAAGATCGTCGGCAGGGAAGAGACGCGCATGTCGACGTCCTTCCGACCGCCCTTTTCGAGCTTGACCCGCATCTGAATCCGGCCGTCCTGCGGCAGCCGCTTCTCGGCGATGTCCATGTTCGACAGGATCTTGACCCTGGACGTCACCGGGTCTCGGAACTTCAGGGGGAGGTTCATCGACTCGTAGAGAATCCCGTCGATCCGGAAGCGGACCCGGAAGGAGCGCTCGTAGGGCTCGAAGTGGACGTCGCTCGCCCCCTTCTTGATGGCCTCGATGAGGATGTTGTTGACGAGGGTGATGATCGGCGCCTCGTCCGTGATTTCCTCGATTTCGGCGGCCTCGAAATCCTCGGGCCCTTCCTCGAGGATCGTGATCTTCTCGTCGGCCGAGGCCAGGGCGATCTCCTCGGCCTCCTTTTTCAGGCGGAGAGAGTGGGATGCCCCGTAGTGCTTGTTGATCGCGTTGAGGATCCCGTTCTCGGAGGCGATGACCGGCTGGATGCTGAGCCCCGTCCGGAAACGGATGTCCTCGATGACGTCGAGGTCGGTCGGGTCGAGCATGGCCAGGGTCAGGAAGGACCTGATCCGGTGGATCGGCATGATCATCTGCTTTTTGGCCGCTTCCGCCGTGATCAGGCCGATGACGTCGGGAAAGACTTCGAATTGGTCGAGGTCGATATAGGGATATCCGAGCTGTCGGCTGAGGCTTTGGGCCATCTCCTCGCCGGAGATATAGCCGAGGGAAATGAGGGCCGATCCCAAGGGAACGTCGTGCTTTTTCTGGAAATCCTTGGCCGTCCGAAGCTGGTCCGGGGTGACGGCTTTTTCCCGGACAAGAATGTCGCCAAGGCTTGAGGCCATTTTTTCCCTTGCTAATTCATAGACAAATTGACATTTTTTGTCAATAAGTGACTTTTCTTGTCAATGCGTCGGTCCTTTCGAAGCACTTTTCCTCCAATTATGCGCGGATATCATCTCCTTGGCCGGCTCCGCGGTCAATCACCGGCTTTGGGCATAGCCGGGGTGATTTTCCCTTCCCCGAGGTCCCCTTTAGGGGTGAGCCGACGCCGTCAAAGGATTAAGAACCCGCTCTCGAGATTAAGACGCTCGCCGGACCCGAATTTTCTCTTTCCGGCCGATTTTCCGCCCTCTTGACTTCGAGACATCGATAGCCAAACATATCCCCCATGTCGACCGGTAAAAGGATCCGTCTCTTGACCGGCTTGTCGATGGGGGCCGTCATCATCATCGCCTCCGTCCTGTCCCTTCCCAGATGGCTGTCCGACCGCAGGCCGGCCGATTTCCGGATCGAGGGGGCCTCTCTCGCCGTCACCAACGCGGGCGGCCGCGAGCTCTGGAGGTTCGAGACCGGCCTCCCGGACCTCGAAAGCGAGGTTTTCTTCCGGGCCCGATTCCGCCAGAAGGGATTCCTCGCCGACCCGGCCGGCGAAAGGCGCATCCTTCCCCTCCTCCTCATCCGCGACCTCGACCGCGACGGAAAAGCGGAGATCCTTTTCGCCCCTCGGACGCGGGACGGCCGGAAATCGGGACGGGTCATGCTTCTCGACAGCCGGGGCCGGATCCTCTGGGACATGGAAACCGGAACGGAGATGACGTCCGGCGGCCGCGGTTTTCCGCCCGAATTCTGCGTCCAAGGGATCGCCCTCTGCGACTTCCACCAGGATGCCCGGCCGGAGATTCTCGTCATCTCCGCCTCCCGGGAAGGATATCCGACCCGCGTCCTCCTTCTCGATTTCGGCCGGAACGTCCTCGGAGAGTACTGGCATGTCGGGTCGATCGGCGACTATGAATTCGTGGAC
>VGJF01000121.1 GCA_016867585.1 Candidatus Aminicenantota bacterium
ATTGAGTCCGGGCCAGGTCGAGCTTGTCCTGGGGGAAGGCCGGGTTCATGACGAGGTCGGCGTAGATTTCGACGAGTTTCCCGAAGTCCTTTTTCAGGCCGTTGGCGCTGACGGTCAGGTATTCCGACCCGCCCGCGGCCTCGATCGACGCGGCGATGAACTCGAGCTCCTCGTTGATCCGGTCTCCCGTCCGGGTTTTCGACCCGCCCGTCCGGAGGACCGTCCCCGTGAGCCCCGCCAATCCGGCTTTCTCGGCCGGCTCCCAGAGGCTTCCGCCCTTGAAGCGGCCCGCCATCCAGACCAGGGGGAGTTCTTTGTCTTCGAAGTAAAGGCCTTGGATGCCGTTGGACAGGGTGAAGGATATCGGTTTGTCCGGCTTGAAGACGAGCCCCGGGGCCTGGGCCAGTTCCCGCGGATGTTTCTGGCCGATCCCGGGAAGGGCCAGGAGAAGGAGAGCCGCCGCGACGGCCGCCGCCGAGATGCGATATTGTCTTTTCATCTTCGTCCTCCTTGCCTCAGCTCGTCTTGGCCTTTTTGACGAGGACGGCCACGGTCCGGTTCTCGGCCGTGAGATGCGTCTTGGCGAAGTCCATGACGTCGGCGGCGGTGATGCTCCCGACGAGGTCCTTGTATTTCAGGAAGAGCCTCCAGTCGCCGAAGAGGAGCTGGTAGCGCATGAGCGTTCCGGCCAGGCCCATGTTCGAGCTCATCGCCCGAATGTATGAGGCCTCGAGGTTGTTCTTGACCTTCTGGAGCTCGCGCTCGCTGACCGGCTCGGTCTTGACCTTCTCGACATGTTCGAGGACGGCCTTCTCGAGCTCCTCGACCGTGTGGGGGAAGCGCGGCGTCGCGTAGAAGGTGAAGAGGTTGGGGAAGCGGACCCCCGGGCCGGAGCCGGCGCTCACGGAAACGGCGATCTGCTTGTCCTGGACAAGATCCTTGTACATCCGGGAGGTGCGGCCGCTCGTCAGGATGTAGGACAGGACGGTCGCCGCGGCGTCCTCCTTGGCCGGGAAGTTGGGCTTGTGGAAGCCCATCATGAGGAGCGGCTCGGCGTCGAACTCGAACCGGACGCGCCGCTCGCCGAGCTGCTTGGGCTCGACCGTCCGGAAGGGCGGAGGGTCCGGGCCGCGGGGGATGTCCCCGAAGTACTTTTCGATGAGGGGGATGGCCTTGGCCGGGGTCACGTCGCCGGCGATGGCCAGGACGCAGTTGTTGGGGGTGTAGTATTTTTCCTTGAAGGCCGAAGCCTCTTCCAGGGTCACGGAGTTGATGTCCGAGGCCCATCCGACGACGGGATTCTTGTACGGGTGGGCGAGGAAAGCCGCCCCCATGAACATTTCAGAGAGAAGCCGGGTCGGGACGGCGTCGGTCGTCTGCTTCCGCTCCTCCTGGATGACGCTCCGCTCGATGTAGAACTCGCGGAGGACGGCGTTCCGGATCCGCTCGGACTCGACGAGGCAGAAGAGCTCGAGCTGATTGGCCGGAAGGCTGATGATGTAAGAGGTTTGGTCGGTTCCCGTCCCGGCGTTGAGGCCGACGCCGCCGACGTTGCTGTAGATGAGGTCGATCTCGTCCTTGACGATGTGCTGGGCCTGCTCCTCCTCGAGCTTCGTGAGCTCGGCCCTCAGGGCGGCGACCTTGTCCTTGTCGGCCTTGTCGCCCTTGGCCGTCTCGAGGCTCCACTCGCGTCCGACCTTGGCGATTTTCTCCATCAGGACGAGCTCTTTCTCGTAATCCTTGGTCCCGATCTTGGGCGTGCCCTTGAAGGCCATGTGTTCGAAGAGATGGGCCGTTCCGGTGATCCCGGGGTACTCGTCGGCCGAGCCGACCTTGAAGCCGTACATCGTGCTGAAGACCGGGGCGCCGTGGCGCTCGGCCAGGATCACGGTCAGGCCGTTCTTCAGGACGTGGACGGTGACTTTCTCCTCGAGATTTTGGGCCGCCATGGGAGAAGCGGCGAGGAGCAGGAAAAAGCCGAAAATCGCGGAAAGGGTTTTGGCTGTTTTGGGCATCTTGTTATGACCTCCGTCTTGAATATTGTGACTTAGATAAGCCCTGAAATCAAATACGACGCAGGGCCGGCGTTCATTTCAGGACTTTCCGCGGGACGCGCTCGTCGGCCTGGGCGGCGTGCCAGGCGAAGACGGCCATGATGACCGCGTTCTTCATCAGGTCCTCGGCCTGGAGCGTGTCGAAAAAATCCAGATTCGTATGGCCGGCCGTCCAGGGAATCCGGTCCTGGATGAATTGGAACCCCGGCAAACCCGCCCGGTCGAAGGAGACGTGGTCTGTGCTCCCCGGGCTCTGGATCGAGATCGCGGTGAAGCCGAGGTCGCGGAGGGGAGCCGCCCAGGCGGCGAAGAGGCGGCGGGCATGCTCGTTCCCCTGGAGATGGATGCCTCGGAAGGCGCCCGCCCCGTAGTCCTGGTTGAAGTAGGCCGAGAATTTCTCGTAGGCCGGCGTCGGCGGATGCTTGGGGTCCTTGGGGTCGCCGAAGTGCTTAAGGACGTACTCGCGCGAACCGTAGATCCCCTGCTCCTCGCCGCCCCAGAAGGCGACCCGGATCGTCCGCCGCGGCTTGGCCCCGACGGCCTTGAGGATCCGGGCGGCCTCGAGAGCCACGGCGCAGCCGGCCGTGTCGTCGCTGGCGTTGGGGCTGGCGTGCCAGGTGTCGAAATGGGCCCCGACGATGACGACCTCGTCCTTGAGGTCCGTCCCGGGAATCTCCCCGATGACGTTCGAGGCCCATTCGTTCTTCTCGCCGATGCGGTTGCGGACTTCGACCCGGACCTTGACCGGGATACCCCGTTTCAGGATGCGGTACATCCGGTTGTAGTGCTCGGGATTGACGGCGATGATCGGCAGGGAGCCGAGGGTCGCCTCGCGCGACCATTTGTCGTCTTTCGTGCCGGGACGGGCGAAACCGCGAACCAGACCCGGACGGCCGCCCTCGCATTGAAAGACGGCGAGGGCCCCTTCGGCTTTGAAAAAGGCCATTTTCTCTTCGGGGCGGAGGAGGTCGGGATTGGGAGGGGAGGGGGGCGTCGCCGGCCGGCGCGGCGGGCCGGGGAGGGTCTCCTCGATTTTTCGAAGATCGTCATCGGTGTAGCGGTTGACGGGTTGGTTGAGGGCGTTCGGATCGACGGCGAGCGGCGGGGAGGCCAGGACGGCCATGCCCTTGAGCTTCCCCTTGAGCGGAGCGAGGGCGGTCTTGGTCTGGGCATCGGCGATGACCGCGGGAAGGGTGCGGGGGCCTTTTGTGCCGGGGGTGTGGGCCAGCGGAAAACCGACCATCGGCTGGTAGTCGGGTTCGAGCATGTGGAGCGAGAAAAACTCCATGTCCCAGGCCACGCCGTAGTCCATGAAGGGCTCGACGACCGCGTTTTCGAGTCCGAGGCTCGTCATCTTCTCCTTGGCCCATGCCTGGGCACGCTTCATGTCCTCCGAGAGGGTCAGGCGCGGACCGAGGACGTCGGCCATGTAGCCGGCGAGGTCCATGACTTGCGAGCGCTGAAGCCCTTCCTCGCGGATTTTGGCGATCGTTTCGTAGTCGACCTTGGGCGCGTCCGACCGGGCGAAGAGAAGAAGGGGAAGGGCGGCGAGCATCGCGGCCGCGATTTTTCGGCGAGCGTTCATCCGAGCCTCCTCGATCAGGATGGGCCTATTCTTACGGATTCGCGCATTTTGTTCAAACGTTTCAATATTCGAACGGCCATAATGGACGTCTTCTCCGGGCCGGAAATGGAATATAGTTGAGGCCACCGCGTCGGGCCGAAAGTCCTTCTCATCCGACGCGGCCCGTTCGGTGATTTTTCTGCCGGCGACAAAGAATTTCCCCCTGAATACCGAGATCGAAGCCTGGGTCACCTTGGCCGGAACGAATCCCGGGCCCTTCCTTCCGGCGCCCCGATCGGGACGCTGGAGGAGATTCCGTGATCACGAAGATGGGGGACGCGATCCCGAATCAGGCGATTCGGGTCATGTCCCCTTTTTCCATCTGGGCAGATTGCGGCCGGGGGTCCAGGGGGCCCCCGCGGCCTCGAGAGCGTCGCCGAGCTTGCGGAGGTCGCCTTCGATGAGGCCGCGCATCTCCTCGAGAAGTTTCTCGAATCCGGCGGCCGCGATTTCGTAATCGGCCTTGGCCGTCTGGGTGATCGGGGCCGTGGCGTCGAGCTGGGCGCCCACCCGCTCCAGGAGCGACGGAGCGGCCGCTTCGTCGCGTCTCCGGATGGTGCTGTCGCCGGCAAGCCGGCGCATCGCCTCCCGGATCTTGACCTCGAGAGCGGCGACCGCTTCGCCGAGCTTCGGGTCGGCCTTGGGCGTATCCTTGAGGGCTTTTTTCATGAAGGCGATGTTCCTCAGGGAATCCTGGGCCGCCGCCGATGCGCCCATCATCGCCCGTTGGAGCTCTCCGGCTTTTTTCTGGAAGGCGAGGAGGGCCGCCCGGTCCTTTTCGGCGAGCGTGGCGAGGCCGAGCGATTCGACGACGAAAGCCTGCGGCTCGCCGAGGGGCGTCAGGGCGCCGCCGCCGCGCTTGGCCAGCGAAATCGTGAACTTGCCGGGAACGACGAGCGGACCTTGGGGCGCGGACTCCCATGACTCGCGCCACGGCTCTTCGAGAAGGGTTGGGTTGACGGCCGGATAACGGAGGTCCCAGGCGATGCGATGGATTCCCTGCGTGACGGGACCGTTCAGGCGACGGACGATCTGGCCCGCCTCATCCGTGACGGTCAGGATGACCTCCGGCTTGTCTTCGGCATCCTCCCGCCGGAGCTTGTCCCAGCCGGGGAAAGGGATCGGCTTTCCGGCCTCGGTGAGCTTTTGCTCCTCGTCCCGCCGCGCCGCCGCTCCCGGCTTGACAGTTTCCTTGAGATAATACGTGAAGACGGCGCCGAAGGGCGGATTGGGGGCCGTGTAGAAATTGTCGCCCAGGCAGCCTTTCTCGTTCGAATCGATCGGCCGCAGGGGGATGTACATCAAGGCTTTCTTGACGGGGAAGAGGGCGGCTTCGCGGCCGAGCATGTCCTCGTTGACGAGCCTCAAGGGCGAGTAATCGTCGAGGACGAAGAAGCCGCGTCCGAAGGAGGCGCCGACGAGATCGCTTTCCCGCTCCTGGATCTCGATGTCGCGGAAAGAAATCGTCGGGACCCCGCCGCCGAGCTTGACCCAGCGCTTCCCGCCGTCCACCGTCGCGTAGATCCCGAATTCGGTCCCGGCGAAAAGGAGGTCTTTCATGATATGGTCCTGGGCGACGGACCAGATGAGCGTCCGGGCCGGAATGCCGCCGGCGATGTTCGTCCACGTCCTGCCCCGGTCGTCGCTCCGGAGGAGATAAGGCTTGTCATCGCCCGCCTTGTGGTTGTCCACCGCGGCGAAGACCGTGTCCCTGTCGTGCTTGGAGGCCTTGACCTCGTTGACGAAGAAGAAGTCCGGGACGCCGGCGATTCGGTCGATCATGCGCCACGTTTTGCCGCCGTCCTCGGTGACCTGGATGAGGCCGTCGTCGGTCCCGGCGTAGATCAGGCCCTCCTGGAGCGGCGACTCGCTGAGCGAGGTGATCGTCGAAAACAGCGACATCGCTCCGTGGTCCCAGAGGGCGTCGACGCTCCAGGTCCGGCCCATGATCGGCTGCTCGAGGCGGAAGATGCCGCGGGTGAGGTCGGGGCTGATTTTCGTCCAGGAGTCGCCTCGGTCCTCGCTCCGCCAGACGAACTGCGCGGCGTAATAAAGACGGGTGTGGGAATGGGGGCTGATGAGGACGGGCGAGTCCCAGTTGAAGCGGAGCGGCGGCTCGCCCTCGGCGGGGCGGGGGCTGATAGAGACCGTCTCGTGGCTTTTCTTGTCGTAGCGGAGAAGGTTGCCGATTTGCCATTCGACATAGACGATGTTCGGGTCGGTCGGGTCGATGGCCGTGGCGTAGCCGTCGGCGCCGTAGGTGATGAGCCAGTCCATGTTGCCGATGCCGTGGGCGTTGAGGGTCCGGGAGGGGCCGAGCTGGCTGCCGTTGTCCTGGGTTCCGCCGCTGACGTTGTAGAAGGGGAGGGCGTTGTCCAGGGCGAGCTTGTAGAACTGGGTCACCGGGAGATTCTCGAAGAAGCGCCAGGTTTTCGCCCCGTCGCGGCTCTCGTAGACTCCGCCGTCGCTCCCGTTGAGAATGTAGTCCGGGTCGCCGGGGAGGAAGGCCATGGCGTGGTTGTCGCCGTGCTTGTTCTTCTCGTTGACCCGGCGCCAGGTCTTGCCGCCGTCGTCGGTCGCCATGAGGGGCGGGGCCATCTGCCAGACGCGGTCGAAGACGTTCGGGTCGGCGAAGATTTCCTGGTAGTAATGCGGGCCCGTCCCGCCGCTGATGAAGGAGTTTCGCTTCTCCCAGCTTTCGCCCTTGTCCGTCGAGCGGTAGAAACCGCGCTCGTCCGGGCCGGCCTCGACGGTGGCGTAGACGACGCGAGGGTCGATCGGCGAGACGGCCAGGCCGATTTTCCCCATGTCGCCGGCGGGGAGGCCGACGGTCAGCTTGCGCCAGCCCTTGCCGGCGTCCTCGGACTTGTAGATTCCGGACTCGGGGCCGCCGCCCATGAAGGCGGCCACGGACCGGCGGCGATGGTAGGCCGCGGCGTAAAGGATGTCGGGATTGGAGGGGTCGAACTCGGCGCTGGCGACGCCGGTGTCCTTGGAGATTTCGAGGGAGAGAGCCCACGTTTTCCCGCCGTCGGCGCTTTTATAGAGGCCGCGCTCGCCGCCCGGCGACCAGAGCGGCCCTTCCGCGGCGACATAGACGACGGCGGAGCTGCGGGGATCGACGAGGATGCGGGCGATGTGCTCGGAGTTTCGGAGGCCCATGTTCGTCCAGGTTTTTCCGCCGTTGAGGCTCTTGTAGACGCCGTCGCCGTAGCCGACGTGGCGGCCGCTGACGTTCTCGCCCGTCCCGACCCAGACGACGTCGGGATTGGCGGGATCGAGGGCCAGGCAGCCGATGGAGTAGGAGGCCTGGCCGTCGAAGATGGGCGTCCAGGTCGTCCCCGCGTTTTCGGTCTTCCAGACGCCGCCCGACCCGACGGCGACGTACCAGACGTGACGCTTTTTCGGGTGGATCACGATGTCGCTGATCCGGCCGGACATGATCCCCGGGCCGATGTTGCGGAAGGCCAGCCCCGAAAGGATTTCGGAAGTGAGCAGGTTTTTCTTTTCGGGTGCGGCTTTTCCGATGGGCGCGATTTTCGATCCCGGGGCCGTTTGGGCGGCTTCCGTTGAGGCCGAAACGAGGGCCAGCAGGACCATCAGGGCGACGGCTTTTTTCATGTCTCCCTCCTGAGTTTTTCTTGGATCGCCCGGGATTCTTTCCCCCGAGAATTTCAGCCCGTCGATCGTGTCTTTTCCATGATCATGCCGGTCAATTCCTTAAGGATTCCCCCCTCGTTTCCCCCGTCCGTCCGGAAAAGGAAGATCGGACTGGACGGCGAGGCCGGCTTTACGGAGGCATCGTTCGATCGCCTTGCGATCGCCGGTTTCCCTCCAATACTTCAGGGCGGTCCGGTAGTCTCCGGCATGTTCCAACGTCCGCGCGTACTTCGTCTTTGGAAACGGGACGTGCCGGGCGTACATCCTCAAGGCGTTCGGATAATCCGCGGCCCGATCATAAGCGTCGCCCGCCTTCCCGAATTTGCCCGCTTTTTCATAGAGAGAGGCGGCGCGCCCCGGATGTCCGGACCTGAAGTAATATTCGGCGGCGAGGCTTGACTCTCCGCCCCGATCGAAGATTTCCGCGGCCCTCTCAAAGAATCCCAGGTCGGCCAAGATTTCTCCGGCCTCCTTCGAGAGCCCTTGAGAAAGAGACCAGGCCGCGCCTTTTTCGAATTCGCGATCGGAGGCGGCGAGAAAGATTCCGACATTTCCGCGCCGAAGCGTCAGGCGGGGGAGGACCTCCTCGAACCGCCGGATATCTTCAAGGGCAAAATATCGAACCGCCAACCCTTCCCAGCGTTCCTCTCGGAGGAGAACGGGGATTTCCTTCGCCCATTTCTTGAGAATCGAATCGCGGACTTCGGGATAAAAAACTTTGTGCCGCGTCATATAGATGAGAATGGCGTTGACGTCCCCGCTGCTTTCCAACAAAGAGAGCGTTTTTTCCCACAGGATGCCGCGGTAGTCGATCGCGGCGAGAAAGCCGCCCCAGGCGGCTTTCGCCTCCGGATCCGGGCTAGCCGAAAGGAAGTTGTCCATGAAGGCGATGATCCGGCTTGTCTTCAATTCCGGCCCGATCGGCCAGCCGGGCTTTTTCTTCAAAAAGTCCGTCCGGCTGATGATGAACCGTGCGACCGCATCGGACGCCCCGACGGCGAGGCCGATATCGATCAAGCGTTCGTAATCCATGAGGCGGTCCAGGCCGTTCCATATGAGAAAAGCCTTCTTTTCGTCCTTCAGGGCGGCGTGGCATAAACCCAGCTCGGGCGTGTGTCGGCCGAAAGCCGAAAAGAGGGCGGCGGCCTGCTCATACCGGCCTTGTTTGAACATCTCGCGTCCCATGCCGTAGACCATTTCGCCGTCCCGGATATGACGCAGAGTCCGCTTTGTCCCGGGAAATCCCTCTTTTCGTTCCCGTTCCGATTTGAGGAAACATTCCAGAGCGCTTCGGTAGTCCTTGCGCTTGAGGTGGAGGTCCGCCGCCGAGTCGAAATCGCCCGCGAGTTTGAAATGGCGGAGAGCCTCGTCTTCCCGGCCCAACCGGATATAGCAGGCCGCCGCGCGGGCATGATTCTCGATGGCGAGATACCGGACCAACGCCGGAAAAGCCTTTCGCCGGGCGAACAAGGCGTCCGCTTCCCGGGCGGTTTTTTCCGGGTCCTTCATCTGTTTCAAGCACCGGACGGCTTTCTCCGCGTCGTTCTGGCTCTCGTAGAGACCGACCAACTTGTCGAAGCGACGATGCTTCTCGTAGAGGTTCAACAAACGCGGGATATTCCGCGTTTTCTTCCAGAGCCCTTCGGCGTTCAAGAAATCGCCGCCGCGGTCGAAAAGCTCGGCCGCTTTCTCGGCCATCCCCATCCGCCGGTAAACGCGGGCGGCGGTCGGATAGTCCCGGGCGAGTTCGTAGTGGGCGGCCGCCTGGCGGGGGTTCTTGAGGTATTTATGATAAAGGACGGCCAGGCCTTTATGATCGTCCGCTTCGTGAAAACAGCGGAGGGCGTCGTCGTATCGGCGTCGCTCGAGGTAGAGCCGCCCGGCCTCGGCGGCTTTTCCTTCCTGCCGGAGAATTTCGACCCGGCAGCGGAACATTCCTTCCCGGTCTCCGAGCTTTTCCCGGAGCGGCAACGCCTGCCGGAATCCGCCTCCCCGCTCGTAGGCGGCGGCCGCCCGGCCTGTTTCGCCGATGTCCTCGAAATAAGAGGCGGCTTCAAGAAAGCGGCCCGCCTTCTCGGCTTCCTGGCCCGCCGCGAGGGCGTAGAGGCGCCTTTCGCCCCCGTTCTTGAAGCATTCCATCGCCGCCCGGGTGAATTCGCGCTCCAAATAATACCGGCCTTGCTCGATCCAGTCTTCGGGCG
>VGJF01000122.1 GCA_016867585.1 Candidatus Aminicenantota bacterium
GTCGGCCAGGAGGTTCATCCCGTCCGGGTTGGCGAAGACGAGGACGAGGATGACGTCGTTCAGGATGCGGAGGGTCTTGTCGTCCTGGGCCGCGGCGAGTTCGTAGGCGAGCTGGATGTTGTGCTGGGCGGGAGCGCATTCCGAGGCGTGAAGGCCACCGTCGATGTAGACCACGGCCCGGCCCTCCTGGGCCAGCCGGCGGGCTTCGGCCGGGGCGAGGCGGGCCAGGGCGAGCCGCCGGGAGATATCCTTGTGCTTCTCGAGGGAGGCCAGGTTCCGGGGAAGGGAAATCACGGCGTAGGTCATCGTCTGGCCCATCGACGTCTTGCCCATGTCCATCAACTTGATCCGGTCCGAGCCGGCGGCCAGCCTCTTCAGGTAGTTGATGGCCTGGGTGTAAGTGGCCAAATGGTAGTCGTCGCCGACCTTGAAGCCGAGAACGTCCTCCGGCTTGGGGAGCCCTTGAGCGGAGGCCGTCGCGGCCGCGGCGGCGAGGAAAAAGACGGCGGCGGCGAGGACCGTCCGGGGTTTGGAGAGCGGCATGGTTCTGTCCTCCGGGATGGATTTCGACCTTCGCCCTTATTCTTCGCATTTCCCCGAAAAAAACAAGATGATCCGTCCGTTTCGCTTCGGAAGACACGGCCGCGCCATGGGCTCTTGAGCGAGATAAAAAAAGGGGTTCTCTTCCAATCGGTGTGGGTTCATGAAGCCGGGGCAACGGCCTCGCTTCCAGGTCCGGTTCTTCACGCCCTCCCGAGGCCAGGCGGCTCGGCGGCGAAGAACTCGCGTCCCGGCATTTCTTTTACGGGCGTTCGCCGGGACGCTCAGACAGCTTCGTCGGCCGGATTCTTCCGATCCGGCTTCCCTCGCCGCCGGGGTCGGGAGGGCTAAACCGGACATGTCCGCTCGGTCCGTCACCCCGGCTTCTCGATCTTCACCCACACCAAACGAAAGAGAACCAAAAAAGGAAAACGATCAGGGATCGGTCAAAAGGCGTCGAGGAGGTGACGGACGAGGGGCCTGCCGTCGTCGTCGAATTCGACGGCCAGGACGTCGAACCGGCAGGCGACGGACTCGAGGCCGTGAACGGCCAGGTAGGCCGAAGCCACCCGCCGGATCTGCCGCCGCTTGGCCCGGGTGACCGACTCCTCCGGCGGGCCGTAGTCCCGGTCCGTCCGCGTTTTGACCTCGGCGAAGACAAGGGTGTCTCCGTCTTCGGCCACGAGGTCGATTTCCCCCCGCCGCCAGCGGAATCCGCGGACGATGATCCGCCAACCTTTCTTTTCGAGATGGCGGACGGCGGCGTCTTCGCCGGCTCGCCCTAGCCGGATCCGGTCCGGGCGCGGATTTTCCATCGGACGCCGTCCTTCGTATCCTCCAGGACGACGCCGGCCTCGAGGAGCTCCCGGCGGAGACGGTCGGCCAAGGGCCAATCCCGCGCTTTCCGGGCCCGCTCCCGCTCTTCGACCTTGCCGCGAAGGTCCTCCGGCAGAGGCTCTTCGCCGCGGGGCGGAAGAACGGCCAGGACCTCGTCCATAGAATAGACGGATGCGACCAGCGAGGCGGCGTCATCGGCCGCGAGTTTTTCATCCATGAGGAGGCCATGCCCTGCCCGGACGAGCTCGAAGAGAGCGGTCAGGGCGGCCGAGACGTTGAGGTCGTCGCCGAGCCCCTCGAGGAATTTCGCCTGCGCCTCGGCGGCGATCGGCTCGGCCTCGCCGGTTCGGCCCGGGGGGAGGGACCGATGTTCAAGCTCGTAGACGAAATCCCGGAGGCGGCGGAGGGCCGAGGCGGATTGGTCGATGGCTTCGAAAGTGAAGTTCAGGACCCGGCGATAATGCGTGGAAAGGAGGAAATAGCGCAGAACGGCGGGATCGAGGCCCCGGCCTCCGACGAGGTCTCGAAGGGTGTATTGGTTGCCCTTCGATTTGGACATCTTCTCGCCGTCGACGATGAGATGATGGCAGTGGAGCCAGGTCCCGACGAACGGATGCCCGAAAAAAGCCTCGGACTGGGCGATTTCGTTCTCGTGGTGGGGGAAGATGTTGTCCACCCCGCCGCAGTGGATGTCGAACGCCGGGCCGAGAAGATTGGTGCTCATGGCCGAGCACTCGATGTGCCAGCCCGGCCGCCCCCGTCCGATCGCCGTGTCCCAGGCGGGCTCGCCCGGTTTGGCCGCCTTCCACAAGGCGAAGTCGCGGGGGCTGTCCTTTTCGTATTCGTCCGCCTCGAGCCGGGCTTCGACCCGGGCCGTGGCCTGGAGGTCTTCGGGCCTGATCTTGGACAGCTTGCCGTATTCGGGGAACCGGGCGATGCGGAAATAGACCGATCCGTCCTTGCCGTAGGCGTAGCCCTTCTCGAGCAACCCCTGGATGATTTCGACCATTTCCGGGATGAAGCGGGTCGCTCGGGGATAGTGGTCGGCCGGAACGATCCGGAGCGCCCGAATCCCCTCGAAGAAGGCTTCGATGTAAGGGGCCGTGTATTCATCCAGCGGGACGCCCTTGGCCTCGGCGCCCCGGATGGTCTTGTCGTCGACGTCGGTGATGTTCATGACATGAAGGACGCGGAAGCCGGAGGCCCGGAGGAACCTCTTCAAGAGGTCTTCGAAAACGTAAGCCCGGAAGTTCCCGATATGGGGAAAATCGTAGACGGTCGGACCGCAGGTGTAGAGGCCGACCTCGCCCGGCCGAAGAGGCGCGAACGGCTCTTGGCGGCTCGTCAAAGTGTTGTGAAAGGCGATCATGGCCTCTTATTATAGCCGAGTCGATTGACCGAATCACCCCCATTGTGACATAATGAATATCTAATTCATATTTATTCAGCCATTTAGGACGGTTTCAATGCCCCCAAAAATCGGACTTCGTCGGGAGGACAAGAATCGCTGGGAGCGGAGGGCTCCCCTCATCCCGAGCCACATCCGCGAGCTTCGGACCGAACACGGCCTGGAATTCGTCGTCCAGCCCTCGTCCATCCGGGTTTTTCGGGACGAGGACTACATGAGGGAAGGGGCCCGGGTCGAGGAGGACTTGTCCCCCTGCCGGATCGTTTTCGCGGTCAAGGAAATCCCGAACGGGCTTCTGGCCGAGGGACGGACCTATCTGTTCTTCTCCCATACGACCAAGGGCCAGAAGCAGGCGATGCCCCTTCTCAGGCGGATCATGGAGCTTGGGGCGACGCTCATCGACTACGAAAAGATCGTCGACGAGCAGGGCCGAAGGCTCCTCTTTTTCGGCCGGCAGGCCGGTGAAGCGGGGATGGTCGACACCCTCTGGGCGCTCGGCCGCCGCTTCGAGTCCGAGGGCCTCGAGACGCCGTTCGGCCGGCTCCTTCAAATGTTCCATTACACGAACCTCGTCGAGGCCAAGGAGGAGGTCATCCGGACGGCCCAGGCCATCCGCGAGACCGGGCTTCCCCCGGACGTCGTCCCCCTGGTCGCCGGTTTTTTGGGATACGGGCACGTCTCCCGGGGCGCCCAGGAGATCTATGACCTCCTCCCGGTGACCGAAATCGCCCCCCACGAACTGGGCTCCTTCATGAAGGCCGGCGCCTTCTCCCCGCGCCGCGTCTATAAAATCGTCTTCCAGGAGCATCATCTCGTCCGGCCCAAGGAGGTCGCCCGTCTCTTCGACCTTCAGGAATATTACCGGCATCCCGAGCTCTATGAACCGATTCTCGAGCCCTATCTTCGCCATCTCGCCGTCATCGTCAACGGGATCTATTGGACGCCCCGCTTTCCCCGTTTCATCGCCAAGGCCGCCCTTCGAAGGCTTTTTGAAGCCGAGGACCGTCCCCGCCTGAAAGTCATCGGGGACATCTCATGCGACCTGGAGGGCGGGGTCGAGTGCACCGTGGCCATGACCGACCCGGAGAATCCGGTCTACGTCTACGACCCGTTCACGGAGACGACCCGGCTCGGGGTCGAAGGACGCGGCCCGGTCGTCCTGGCCGTCGAAAATCTTCCGGCCGAAATCGCCCTCGAGTCGTCGATCTTCTTCAGTCAGGCTCTCAAACCCTTCGTCCCGGCCGTCGCCGCGGCCGATTTCCGCCGGCCTCTCGAAGTCTGCGGATTGCCGGAATCCCTCCGCCGGGCGGTGGTCGTCCATCGCGGGGAGCTGACCCCGCCGTACGCCTACCTCCGGGAGTTCCTCCGATGAAGCGGCTTCTCGTCCTGGGGGCCGGGTTCGTCGCCGGGCCGCTCGTCCGGGATTTCCTCGACGTCCCGGACGTCGAGGTCGCCGTGGCCGACATCGAGCCCGAACGGGCCCGGCGCCTCGTGGGCGACCATCCGCGGGGGCGGGCCTTGAGCCTCGACCTGCGCCGGGAAGACGATGTGCGGGGATTCATCTCCAAGGCCGATGCCGTCGTCAGCCTCGTCCCTTACGTCTTCCATCCCCTCGTTGCCCGCCTCTGCCTGGCCGAGCGGAAAGACATGGTCACGACCTCCTACGAAAGCGAGGCCGTCCGCCGGCTCGACCCGGACGCCCGGCGGGCGGGGATCGTCATCCTCAACGAGGTCGGTCTCGACCCCGGGATCGACCATATGGAGGCCAAGCGGATCATCGACGAGGTCCACGGCCGAGGCGGCCGGGTGGTCGGATTTCGGTCCTATTGCGGAGGGCTGCCGGCGCCGGGAGCCGCGGGAAATCCCTTCGGCTACAAATTCTCCTGGAGCCCCCGGGGCGTCCTTATGGCCGGACGGAATCCGGCCCGTTTTCTCCAGGACGGACGGGAGGTCGTCATTCCGGCCGGAGAGATCTTTTTCCGCCCTGAATCCGTCCCGGTCGACGGCCTCGGCGAATTCGAGGGCTACCCGAACCGGGATTCCATGCCCTACGTCTCCCTCTACGGGATTCCCGAGGTCCGGACGATGTTCCGGGGAACCCTCCGCTGGCCCGGCTGGTGCGAGACCCTCAAACTCATCGGAGACATCGGATACCTCGACGATGAGCCTCGCGATCTCGCCGCTGGGACATACCGGAGGTTGACCGCCCTCCTCCTCGGCCGGCCGGAGGAGCCCGATCCGGGCCGGGCTTGGGCGGCCCGAACGGGGCGTCCGGCCCCGGCGGCGGCCTGGGAACGGCTTGAATGGCTCGGCCTGCTCTCGGAGAGGCCGGTGCCCGAGAGGGCCGTTTCGGCCCTGGACGCTCTTGAACATCTCATGGTTGAAAAGCTCTCCTACGGCCCGCGGGAGAGGGACATGATCGTCCTCCGGCACGAATTCCGGACCTTGGATCCCGATGGGGGAGAGGAGGGGATCGTCTCGACTCTGGTCGATTTCGGGCTTCCGGGAGGACCGAGCGCCATGGCCCGGACGGTCGCTTATCCGGCCGCCTCCGCCCTCCGCCTGATTCTCGACGGGAGGATCTCGGCCAAGGGCGTCCTCCTTCCCGTCCGACCCGAGATTTACGGCCCGGTCCTCGACGACTTGCGCCGCCGCGGGATCATCTTCCGGGAAGGGCGCGAGAAAAGGAGCCGGTCATGAATCGTCCGCCGGCCTTCGCGGGAAGTTTTTACCCGAGGCATCCCGTCGAGCTCCGCCGCCTCATCGGCCGCCTGACCGATCCCGATCTCCCCAAGGTCAAGGCCTTGGCCGCCGTCGCTCCCCACGCCGGCTACGTCTATTCCGGCGCCGTCGCCGGAGCCGTCTATTCCTCGGTCGAAATCCCCGGCACTTGCCTCATCCTCGCTCCGGCCCACCGGCCCATCCGGCCCCGCTTCGCGGTCATGGCCGAGGGTTTCTGGGAGACGCCGCTCGGAGCGGTTCCGGTCGAGAACGAACTGGCCGTTGCCCTCCAAGACCGTTGCCCTCTCGTCGAAGACGATCCGTCCGCCCATGCCGAGGAACATTCCCTCGAAGTCCAAATTCCGTTCCTCCAGACGTTTCGTCCGGACGTGGCCATTGTGCCGGTCAACGTCTCTTACCGGGTGACTCCGGACGATCTCGAAGCTTTGGGAAAAGCCGCCGCCGAAGCGATCCGGACAACCGGCAAAGACGTCCTTCTCGTCGCCAGCACGGACATGAGCCATTACGTCAGCGCCTCCGAGGCCCGTCGGAAGGACTTTCCGGCCCTCGACCGGATCCGAGCCCTCGACCCTCGGGGGCTTCTCGAGATCGTCCGGAAGGAAGACGTCTCGATGTGCGGCGTCCTGCCGACGGCGGCCGTCCTCTTCGCGGCCAAGGCCCTGGAGGCCGAGAAAGCGGAACTCGTCCGCTACGCCCATTCGGGCGAAGTCACGGGCGACGACCGCGAGGTTGTGGCCTATGCCGGCCTCGTCATCACTTAGCCTTGACGGTTGGAGCCGAAGCCCGAATTCCGAAAAACAGGCGGGTCGGCCTCGTCCGGCTTCGTTGACAGGCCCGAAGCCCTACTATAGAATTTCGAGGAGGACGATGCGCGGCCAGGGATTGCGAGACAAGGACAAGGCCGTCCTGACGGCCATCGTCGAAAACTACCTTAAGATCGGGCGGCCGATCTCCTCCGGATTCGTCGCCCAGAAGAAAATCCTGGCCGATTCGCCGGCGACGATCCGGAACATCATGGCCAGGCTCGAGGACGGGGGCTTCCTGTCCCAGCCTCACGCCTCCTCCGGGCGGGTTCCCACGGACAAAGGCCTCCGATTCTACGTCAACAGCCTCCTCTCCGGCTCTCCCTTGACCTTCGATCAAGTCCATTTTCTGGCCGAGGATTTGGCCGTCCGCAAGGGCGACCTCCAGGGGCTCCTCCGCCGGGCCTCCCGCCTTCTGGCCGAACATTCCGACAGTCTGGGATTCGTCATCTCCCCCCGGATTTCGAAAATCCATTTCCATCACCTTCGGTTCATCAGGATCTCCGAGGGAAAGGTCATGATCATCCTCGTCACGGCCGGCAACCTCGTCCTGACCGAGATCGTCGCGACCGAGGCCGGCTTCGGCCAGGCCGAGCTTGACGGGGCCTCCCAATACCTCAACCGGAATTTCCGGGACAAGACCCTTCTTTCCGTCCGGGACGTTCTCCTCCGGGACATCGGCAAGTCGAAATTGAAATTCGAACAGGCCCTGGGCCGGCTCATGCGATTCCTGGGCGATTCCATCGTCCAGGACGAGGGGGAGGATCCGCTCATCGTCCAGGGCGCGTCCCAGCTGATCGGCAAGTTCGAGACCTTTGACCTGGAAAAGCTCCGATCGCTGTTCCAGAACATCGAAAGCAAGGCGGCCCTGGCCAAGCTTCTGGCCGACGTCATCGCCCTCGACCGGGTCAAGGTCCTCATCGGCGCGGAAACCAACGTTCCGGCCATCGTCGACTGTTCCCTCGTCCTCTCCCATTACGGGGAACGCGACCAGGTCCTGGGCTCGCTGGGCATCATCGGTCCGAAGAGGATCCCTTACGGCAAGATCATCCCGCTTGTCGACAACGTCGCCAAGAAATTGACCCAGACGATCAGCCAAGCCTAAGGAGTGGTGGTTTCATGAACGACGAAGACGCCCATAAGCCGGCCGGTCCGCCGGACGAGATTCGTCCGGTCGAGGGGGCCGAAGTCGAGTATCTGGACGTCCCGCCGGCCGCCGAGGCGAAACCGGGAAGGGGGAAGCCGCGGAAAAAGGACTCCGGAAGCCATCCCGGTTCCGCCTCGAAGGATCAACGCAGGGAGGTCGAGGACCTGAAAACGGCCCTCCGCGAGCTCGAGGAGAAGGCGGCCGCCCGGGAGTCCGAATCGGCCGCCCTCCGGGACAATTATCTCCGTCTGGCCGCCGAAATGGACAACCAACGGAAGCGCTTGGAGCGGGAGAAAAGCGATTACTTCCAGTACGCCCTGGCCGAATGGCTCCGGGACGTCCTCCAGGTCACGGACAATTTCGAGCGGGCCCTCAAGACGGGCGAGACGGCCGACGGTCCGGGCTTCCGGGAAGGCGTCGAGCTCATCCACAAGCAGCTTCTCGAACTCCTCCGGAGACAGGGCGTCGTGCCGATCGTCCGGGGCGACCGCCGCTTCGATCCCCAGGTCCATCACGCCGTCGTGACCGAGGAGTCTCCGGACGTCGACGAAGCCGTCGTCGGAGAGGAGCTGCAGCGGGGCTACTTGTTGAACGACCGCCTTCTCCGGCCGGCCATGGTCAAGGTTCTCCTCCCGAAAAAAGACTGACATGAGACCCGTCATCGGCATCGACCTCGGGACGACCTATTCGTGCCTCGCCCACCTCTCCGGAGACGCTCCCCAGGTCATCCCCAATCTCGAGGGGGCGACGACGACGCCTTCGATGGTCAGCTTCACTTCGACCGGAGAGGTCCTCGTCGGCAATCTCGCCCTGCGCCAGGCCCTGACGAATCCGGACAAGACCGTTTTCGCCGTCAAACGGCTGGTCGGGCGGAAATTCCATTCCCCCGAGGTTTCGACGGCCAGGGCCAGGGCGCCGTTCGCCTTGGCCGAAGCGCCCAACGGCGACGTCCTCATCGAGGCCGGCGGCCGCCGTCTCTCCCCCCAAGAGGTCTCGGCCATGATCCTGAAGTACCTCAAGACATGCGCCGAGTCCCATTTCGGCCAAGAAGTCCGGGAGTGCGTGATCACGGTTCCGGCCCACTTCGACGATCATCAGCGGCAGGCGACCAAGGACGCGGCCCTGATCGCCGGCCTCGAGGCCCTGAGGGTCATCAACGAGCCGACCGCCGCCAGCCTGGCCTACGGCCTCAACCAGAAAAAAAGCGGGGTCGTCGCCGTCTACGACCTCGGCGGGGGGACGTTCGACATCACCCTCCTTGAAATCGGCGGCGGCGTTTTCCAGGTCCTGGCGACCAACGGCGACAGCTTCCTCGGCGGCGAGGATTTCGACCAGCGGATCATCGATTGGCTCCTCGAGAATTTCCGGACCGAGCAGGGCCTCGACCTCAAGGAGGATCCCTACGCCCTCCAGAGGATCAAGGAAGCCGCCGAGCGGGCCAAAAGGGAGCTGTCCTTCACCCAGGAGTCCGAGGTCAGCCTCCCGTTCATCGTCACCGGCAGCCGGGGGTCCAAACACCTCCGGAAAAACTTGTCCCGCTCCGTTCTCGAAAGCTTGACGAGGGACCTCGTCGAGCGGACCGTTCCGCTGATGGAAAAGGCCCTGGCCGACGGCGGGTTGAGCGCCCGGAGCGTCGACGACGTCATCCTCGTCGGCGGGCAGTCCCGGATGCCCCTGGTCCGGGAAACCGTCGGATCGTTCTTCGGGCGGGCCCCGAACGTCAAGGTCAACCCCGACGAAAGCGTCGCCCTCGGGGCCGCGATCCAAGCCGCCCTTCTCCGAGGGGATCAGCTCCAGGATATCGTCCTCCTCCTCGACGTGACCTCGCTCTCGCTGGGGATCGAGACCGAGAGGCAGGGATTCGAGCGGCTCATCGAGAAGAATGCGACGATCCCCTGTCGGAAGACGAAGACTTTCACGACCGTCGAGGACAATCAGCGGCGGGTCCGGATCCACGTCCTCCAAGGCGAAAGCCCGAAAGCCGGGGAGAACACCTCCTTGGCCGTGTTC
>VGJF01000123.1 GCA_016867585.1 Candidatus Aminicenantota bacterium
ACAAGCTCTTTTTTTGACGAAACCGTCCTTCGGGAGGCCGAGATGGAAAGCCTGCGCGACCGGATCGTTTTCATCACCGGGGCGAGCTCCGGGATCGGACGGGCCTGCGCCCGGGCCTGCGCCCGCGAAGGGGCTAGAGTTCTCATGGCCGCCCGCCGTCTCGAGCGCCTCGCCGAGCTCGGCGCCGAGCTGAAAGCCGAATACCGAGCGGACGTCCATCACTTCGCCTTGGACGTCCGAAGACAACCCGAGGTCGAAAGCGCGCTGGCGGCCCTCCCTCCCGGCTGGCAGGCCATCGACATCTTGGTCAACAACGCCGGGCTCAGCCGCGGCCTCGACAAGCTTCACGAGGGCCTTCTCGGCGACTGGGAAGAGATGATCGACACCAACGTCAAAGGCCTGCTCTATGTCAGCAAGGCCGTGATCCCGGGCATGATCGCCCGGGGGCGGGGGCATGTCATCAACCTCGGCTCGATCGCCGGGCACGAGGTCTATCCGGGGGGCAACGTTTACTGCGCCACGAAGGCGGCCGTCAACGCCCTGACCCGGGCCCTCCGCCTTGACCTCGTCGGAACCCCCCTGCGGGTGACGACCGTCGACCCGGGCATGGTCGAAACCGAATTCAGCCTCGTCCGCTTTCACGGCGACGCCCGCCGCGCCTCTAAAGTTTACCAAGGGCTTCAGCCCCTCACCCCCGACGACATCGCCGAGGTCATCGTTTTCTGCGCCTCGCGCCCGGGGCACGTCAACATCGGCGAAGTCATCCTCACCCCCCAGGCCCAAGCCTCGGCGACCCTCGTCCACCGGAAAAACTGAAACATTCGGCCGGCCGGCGCCCGGCTTCAGTAAATTTTCAGGAGCTGCCCCAGGGTCAGGGTCTCGTTCAAGCCGGCCGAATTCATGAACGAAATCCTCTTCCAGCGCTGCTGGGGAACGCTGTTGGCCTGGAGGTAGGTCTGCAGGGGTGCGGCCTGGTCCACTTTCCGGACCCGGAGCCGGGCCGGCTGGACATTGAGGCGCTGCGGGTCGGTCAGGCGCTGGAAGCTCCGGACGATCCGGTCGAGCGTCGGTTCGTAATTCGGGAAATCGGTCTTGGTCGTGAAGCCGAGGAAGGTGAAAATCGTCCCGTCCTTCCGGATGCATTGGATGTCGACGGCGTTCGTCTGGGCGTCGGTGACCTGTTGGCCTTCCTCGGGCTTGGGGCTGACGTAATACGACCCGCGGATGGCGTTCAGCCCGTTGATCTGCCGTCCGCCGCTCCGGAGCTCATAGACCTGGGCATCCGAGAAGCGTTGGAGCTGGCCCTTGAGATAGGTCGGGAGGTCGGTCGACGAATTCTCGGCCGTCAGGATCAGGGCGGCTTTCTCGTTTTCCGGGGCGACGACGACCTGGCGGGGCGTGTTCTGGATCTTCCAGCCCGTCGGGACGTTGAAGACGAAAGTCAGGTCGGGGCAGTAGAAGGCGTTTCCATCGAGATAGCCCTGGCGCGGGTTCTCGCCGACGACAAGGCCGTCCATCCGGCGGAGATAGTCGTCCCTGAGGATGTCCATCTCGGCGTCGACCGGGACGAGCATCTTCTTGACCTCCTCGATCCGCTTGGCCGTCAGGGGGTGGGTCGAAAGGAAGTTCGGCAGGCGGACGCCCCCGCCGGCGTCTTCCTCGAGCCTCTGGATCGACTGGAAGAAGGGGACCATCTGGGCGGGGGAATAGCCCGCCCGGCGAGAGTAGAGAATCCCCAGGTTGTCGGCCTGGTATTCATCGTCCCGGCTGAATTTCATGAACAGGACCTGCATCCCGACCATGAGAAAGGGGGCGATCTTCTGGACGTCCTCGGACAGGACGCTGCCGACGAGGATGCCGCCGAGGATGAGAAGCTGGCGGCTCATCTGGCGGGCCGAGTGGCGGGCGTTGACGTGGCCGAGTTCATGGGCCAGGACGGTGGCGATTTCAGCCTCGGAATTGGCCATGGCCAGGAGGCCCCGGGTCACGTAGATGTATCCCCCCGGGGCGGCGAAGGCGTTTTCGATCGGCGTGTCCAGGACGGCGAAATGGTACTCGAGCTTGTTCCGGTGGGTGTAGGGGACCATCCGCCGCGAGATCCGGTCGACATACGCCGTGAGCTCGGGGTCGGGGTACAGGCCGTATTCCTGCTGGATGGCGGCGTCCGTGCTTTTCCCCATCTCGATCTCCATGCTCTCGGGAATGAGCATGAGCTCCTTTTTTCCGGTCACCGGGTTGACGACGCAGGCGGCGACCCCGATGAGGGCGGCCAGGGCGACGGTCGCGGCGAAATGTTTCCAAAGGCGCGGCATGTGAGCCTCCTTATCGCGGCGTTACATCCGAAGAGGACCCGCGCACCGGACGCAATTGCGTCCGGCGGCCTTGGCCTCGTACATGGCTCGGTCGGCGGCCCGGACGAAATCCTCGAGGGACTCATCGATGACGATGTCCGCTCCGGAGACGCCGAAGCTGGCGGCGATCCCCGATGGTTTGTCGGAGTTCATCGCGAACTCGATCCGGCTCAGGGCTTCCCGGAGCCGGTCGGCCACGGCGCAGGCTTGCCGGGGCGGCGTTTCCGGAAGGATGACCGCGAATTCCTCGCCGCCGTGGCGGCCGAGGAGATCCGACATCCGAAGCTCCTTCCGGACGGTCTCGGCCGTCTTGGCCAGGACGCGGTCCCCGGTCTCGTGCCCGAAGGTGTCGTTGATTCGTTTGAAATGGTCAAGGTCGAAAATCATGAGGGAAAAGGCCCGTCCATGGCGCTTCGACCGGGCCAGTTCCCGGCGACCTTCCTCCGTGAAATGGCGCCGGTTGAAGGCTCCCGTCAAGTCGTCGACCGAGGCTTGAAGGCGGAGTTTTTCCCGGAGGACATGCTGGGTCGTGATGTCGGACAGGATGATCGAATGGCCGATGAGCCGCCGGCCCCTCAGGACCGGAGATCGGCGGACTTGAAAAAAGCGCTCCCCCTGTCCCTCATCGACGCGGATCTCGACCTCGGGCGGCGCTCCGGCTTTCAGAAGGTCGAGGAGGGGAGGTTGTTTCGGCAGGACGGCGGCGAGGTCTTGGCCGGCGGCTTCCCGGGACAAGCCGGGAAAAATCCGGACGGCCGCGGGGTTGAGGTCGACGAGGCGGCCGAACCGGTCGAGGACGATCACCCCGTCGCGCATCCCGTCGAAGATGCTCTCCCGGGCGATGGGGGCGAGGTCGAGGATCCTCATCCGGAAGACGCCCCAGGCGAAAACCGGGCCGGCCAGGATCAGGCCGAAGGGCGTCAGGTCGAGGCCGCGGGGGCCGAGGCCGAGCAGATAGGCCAGATAAAAGACCCAGGGGAGGGTCGATCCGGCGAGCATGATCCGGGCCCGGCGGCGCTGGATGGGGGACGGCCGGCGGGCGGAGGCGGCGAGAAGGAGGACGGAGATGAGCAGGACGAGATTGACGTAGGCTTGGTGGACCCAGTACCAAGGCCCTCTGCCGAAAGCCAGCAGGGGAAAAAGGCCGGTGGCGTCGACGTGAGGGTCGACATAGAAGAGGCGATGGAGGGGCTGGGTCCAGTGGAGCAGGGCCGTCAGGGAGGACAAGGCGAAGAGGGCCGTCCGGACCGACCGGGTCAGGAACCGGTTTTTTTCGGAGTAATCGGCGACGAACAGGAGCCATAAGGCCGGGATGAAGGCGATGCCCGCGTATTGGAACCGCGACCACCACAGCATCCCCGACAGCTCCGCGCTCGCCAGCTCGAAAGCGTAGCCGAAGGCGTAGACGGCCATGGCGGAGGACAGCCCGGCCAGGTAAAGCGCGCCTTGGACCGTTCGCCTCGCCCGCCAGGCATAGACGGCAATGGCCGTCGGCAGGGCCGAGGCGGCGACGAGGACGGCGGTATAAAACAGGGGGTCGTCCACCGGATTCTTCTCTTCCTGTATTATAGAAAGGTTTTGAGGCGCTTTCAATTCTCTGTTATAGTAGGCGGCCGAAAGGAGAAATTGCATGTTCAAAGGCCATCCCAAGGGGCTGTACGTCGCCTTTTTCGCCAATATGGGCGAGCGCTTCGGCTTCTACACGATGATTTCGATCTTCGTCCTGTTCATGCAGGCCAAGTACGGCATGTCGGCCGCGGCCGCGGGATTCATGTATTCGACCTTCATGGTCGGCGTCTACATCTTCCCCCTCCTCGGGGGGTTTTTCGCCGACCGCTATTGGGGCTACGGCCGGACGATCGGCCTCGGCCTCGTCGTCATGTTCCTGGGTTACATCATGCTCGCCATCCCGACGATGATAGGGACGGGGTTCCCGTTGATCATCGCCGCCCTGGCCGTCATCTCCTTGGGGACGGGCCTGTTCAAGGGCAATCTCCAGGCCCTCGTCGGCAATCTCTACGATGATCCCAAGTACGCCCCGATGCGCGACCGGGCGTTCAACATCTTCTACATGGGCATCAACATCGGGGCCATGTTCGCCCCCTCGGCCTCCGAGGCCGTCTCGAACTGGATCCTGGGCAAGGCGGGACTCTTCTACGACGCCCGCATCCCGGCCTTGGCCAACGATTTCCTGAAAGGCAAGCTGGCCGACACGGCCGAGCTCCTCGGCCTCGCTCAGGCCCAGGACCCGGCCGTGACGGCCGGCACCCTCAAGGCTTTCGCCGAGACCTATATCAACACCCTCGGCAAGTCCTATCACTTCGGCTTCGGGGTCGCCTGCCTGAGCCTGATCGTCTCGATGATCGTCTTCTGGGCCTTCCGGAAGCACTATCAAGCGGCCGACCTGACCGAGCGGCAGAAGGCCAAGTCCGAAGCCTTGAAATCCCAGGTCGTCGAGCTCTCCCGGGAGCAGACGCGGGAGCGCCTCGTCGCCCTCGGTCTCGTCTTTTTCGTGGTCATCTTCTTCTGGATGGCCTTCCACCAGAGCGCCGTGACCCTGACCTATTTCGCCCGGGATTACACGGTCTCGAGCGTCGGCAAGCTGACCAACCTCTGGTTCGACTTGACCGGACTCCTGCCGCTCTTCCTGGCCGTCCTCGGGGTCGTGTTCCTCTTCCGGAAGTCCTCGAACGGCCTCGTCAAGGCTCTGGGGGGGGCGAGCTTCATCGGCTTCGGCCTCCTGGCCTTTCTCCGTTTCCGCGGCTACGAGGACGTCAACGCCTTCATGCCCCAGCGCTTCCAGCACTTCAACCCGTTTTTTATCGTCGCCCTGACGCCGATCGTGATCGGGATATTCACTCACCTCAACCGCAAGGGGAAGGAGCCGTCCTCTCCCCGGAAAATCGGCTACGGGATGCTCATCGCCGGCGCCGCCTATGCGATCCTCATCGTCGGCTCGCTCGGCCTCCCCAGCCCGAGGGCCCTGGGCGGCTTGGTCGCCCCGGCCGCCTCCCAGGTCTCCGTCTACTGGCTGGTCTCGACCTATTTCCTGGTCACGATCGCCGAGCTTTTCCTCAGCCCGATCGGGATTTCGTTCGTCTCGAGGGTCGCCCCGCCGAAGTACAAGGGCTTGATGCAGGGCGGGTGGTTCGCGGCGACGGCCATCGGCAACCAACTCGTCGGCGTCGTGGCCTGGTTCTGGATGCGGGTTCCCCTCTGGGCCCTGTGGACGATCCTCGTCGCGGCCTGCCTGCTTTCGGCGGGCTTCATGTTTGCCGTCATGAAGCGGCTTGAGCGCGTTTCCAAGGCCGCCTAGCTTTTCCCTTCCGGCGGCCGGCGATGAGCCTTCGGCCCGAAGCGCGCCTCCGGGCGTGTTCGGATTCCTCAGGAGGAGGTCCGCTCGTCATGTCGATGAAAATCCTGTTCCGGAGGCCGGCCCTCGGCCTCTTGGCCGCCGCCTCCCTGGCCGGAGGGGCCCGGGCCCTCGATTATCCCGTCGCCTACCATAAGCTCCCCAACGGCCTCCGGGTCGTCCTGTCCCGGGACGACACGGCGCCGATCGTCACCGTGGCCGTTTATTACCGGATCGGCTTCCGGATCGAGCCCCGGAACCGGACCGGCTTCGCCCATCTCTTCGAGCATATGATGTTCCAGGGCTCGGCCAACCTGGGCAAGATGGAGTTCATCAGGCTCGTCGAGAGCCGGGGGGGGATTCTCAACGGCTCGACCCGCTTCGATTTCACGAACTACTTCGAGATCGTCCCCGCCCATGCCCTCGAGACGATGCTCTGGGCCGAAGCCGACCGGATGCGCGGTCTGGACATCACCGAGGAGAACCTCAAAAACCAGCAGGGCGTCGTGACGAACGAGGTCAAGGTCAATGTCCTCAACCAGCCCTACGGCGGCTTCCCTTGGCTCGACCTCCCCCAGGCCGCCAACAAGAATTGGTATAACGCCCACAACTTCTACGGAGAGCTCAAAGACATCGAGGCCGCGACCCTGGCCGACGTCCGGGCGTTCTTCAAGACCTACTACGCCCCCAACAACGCCGTCCTCGTCGTCGCCGGCGATTTTGAGCCCGCCGAGACGCTGGAGATGATCATGAAAACCTTCGGCGACATTTCGGCGGCGAAAGTCCCGCCCCGGCCCGATATCCGGGAGCCGCGGCAGGAGAAGGAAATCCGCCGAGAGCGGGTTGACCCGCTGGCCCAGAAGCCCGGTTTCGCCTTTGCCTACCATATGCCCGATCGCGGCGGCCCGGAATACTTCGCCATGGGGATCATCGACCAGATCCTCCTCCAGGGCGAGGATTCCTGGCTTCACCAAAAGCTCGTCCAGGAGAAGGGGATCACGGGCGGCGTCTCGGGCGGAATCAACGCCGACCTGGGGAACATGTTCAACTACGACGGCCCGATGCTCTGGTCGGCCTCGCTCATCCACGACGCGGGGACCGCGCCCGAAGCCATCCTGGCCCTCGTCGACGGCGAAGTCGAAAAGATCCGGACGAGGGCCGTCGACCGGGCCGTCCTGGACCGGGCCCTGATCAAGTTTCGGTCGGGATTCTACGACATGCTGGGCGGGTTCTTCGGCTTCGGCCGGGCCGACCTCCTGGCCTGTTTCGCCCTTTTCGACGACAAACCCGAAAAGATCCGCGGTCTCGAGGACGAATTCCGGAAGGTCACGCCCGACCTGGTCCTCCGAACGGCCAAGGAGTACCTCCGGCCGACGAACCGGACCGTTTTCGTCCTCAAGACGAAGGATCCGGGGAAATGAGAGGTCCGACGATGAGCCTCAAAATGGGGACGGTTCTTTTTTCGATATTGGGGACGGCCTTCGGGCTGGATCTCATTTCCTCCGGACAGAAGCAGCTTCCGCCGGAGGGCGGAGCGCCCAGGGACTTCAAGATTCCGGCCGGCCGGACGTTCATTCTCGGCAACGGCCTGAAGGTCACCCTGGTCCCTTACGGGAAAGTCCCCAAGGCGACGATCCGCTTCATCTTCCGGACGGGGGCGATCGACGAGCCGGCCGACCGGATCTGGATCTCGAGTTTCGTGGCGGATTTCCTGAAAGAGGGAACGGCGGCGAAAACGGCCAAGGAGATCGCCGAGGCCGCGGCCGGGATGGGAGCCGAGATCTCCTCGAACGCCGGGACCGACATTTCGAGCCTCGGCGGAACCGTCCTGTCCGAATTCGTTTCTGAATTCATCGCCCTGCTGGCCGACATGCTTCGGAATCCGGCCTTCCCCGAGTCCGAGCTGGTCCGGATCCGGGCCAACCACGTCCGCCGGATGGCCGTGGCGAAAGCCCAGCCCCAAACCCTTGCCGGGGCCGGATTCATGCACGCCCTCTACGGCGACCACCCCTACGGCCGGCTTTTCCCTGCGGAGGAGGCCCTCAAGAGCTATTCGATCGCCGCGGTCAGGAAGTTCTTCGAGGACCGCTTCGGGGCCAGGCGGACCCATCTCTATGTCGCCGGCGTCTTCGACGAAAAGAAGGTCGAGGCCTCCGTCCGGGCCGGCCTCGAGAACTGGCGGGCCGGGGCGGCCCCGGCGGTGCGCCTCCCTTCGCCCAAGTCGAAACGGGCCGTCTACGTCCTCGACCGGCCGGGCTCTGTCCAGTCGACGGTCCTGATCGGACTGCCGGTCATCCATCCGGCCGACAAGGATTTCATCGCCCTGCAAGTGACCGACGCTCTCCTCGGAAGCTCGTTCGCCTCGAGGATCACTTCGAATATCCGGGAGGACAAAGGCTACACCTACGCTCCCTCCAGCGCCCTCCAGACCCACTACCGCGACGCGGCCTGGTACGAGCAGGCCGATGTCTCGACCGAGGTCACGGGAGCGGCCCTCAAGGAGATCTTTTTCGAGATCGACCGCCTCGGCCGCGAGGCCCCGCCCCCGGAGGAGCTCAAGGGAATTCAGGCCAATTTCGCCGGCCTGTTCGTCCTCCAGAACGCCACGCCCGGGGGGATCATCAGCCAGCTCAACGGCGTCGAACTCCACGGCCTGGGGAAGGATTACCTGGCCGGCTATGTCCGAAACGTCCTCAAGGTCGCGCCGGCCGACGTCCAGCGGATGGCCAAGTCCCACCTCCGGTCGAAGGACATGACGATTTATATCGTCGGCGACCTGGCCAAGATCAGGGGCCAAATCGCCCCCTACGGCGAGATCGTCAAGACCGACATTCGATAGCCGAAGCGAAGACGGGGGATGAGGCCGGGAGCGAATTCCCAAGGAAACCCTGGGGGGTGGAGCCGGACAAGGCCCGGCGAAAAGGCGAAGGCTGTGCCGCGGAACCTCTTCCCAGAACCACCGCCCTCCGGGGACGTCGGTCAGGATCATGTCCCTGGAATTTTCGGGCCGCCTCCCGCTCGGCCGGTTCGGATGGGGAAAAGAGATGGCTATCGGAGAGGTTGGGCCTTCGGCCATGATATTGACATCCCGATAGGCGAGGGGTAACGTGGAAGACCCGCATTTCCCCTTGAAGGAGCGATCATGCCCCCGCAACACGAATCGGCGGCCGACGACGAGAAGCTCTGGGCCGAGCTCGGCCTGGACATCGACTTCCACCGCCGGGTCGTCGAGGCGATCTCGGGGAACTTCGCCCGGCAAGTCGAAAGCCGTCCCCTTCGCCCCGCCGGAATGGGCTATTTCGACGGCCTCATCCACGCCGCCCACGGCCGGCGCGTCCGGGAAATCATGGCCCGGAAGGCGGCCGGGGCGAAGTTCGTCGGGACGTTCTGCATCTATGTCCCCGAGGAGGTCCTCCTCGCCCTGGACGCGGCGTATCTCGCCCTCTGCGGCGGCACGGCCGTGACCATCCCCCACGCCGAAAAGACGTTCCCCAGGAATATGTGCCCTCTCGTCAAGTCGACCCTCGGCCTGGCCTTCTCCAACACATGCCCCTACGCCTCCCTCGAGGACCTGGCCGTGGGAGAAACGACCTGCGACGCCAAGAAAAAGACGTGGGACATCCTCGGCCGCGAGGGCGGCTTCTACGTCCTCGAGGTCCCCCAGAAAAAAAGCCCGGCCGGCCGCAAGCTCTGGCTCGAGGAGGTCCGGGCCTTCGCCGCCGCCCTGGAGGATACGACGGGAAACCGGCTGGATGCCGGACGCCTGGCCG
>VGJF01000124.1 GCA_016867585.1 Candidatus Aminicenantota bacterium
GTAGAAGGCGGGGAAGGCGGGAGAGGAGCTTTCCGATGAATTCGTGTGGCCGGCCAGGTAGGCCCGGCCCTCCGGGTCGACGGCGACGGCCAGGCCGGCGTCTTCTCCTCCGCCGCCGACATATCCGCAATACTCGAGGGTCCGTCCGTCGACGCTCACCCTGGCGATAAAGGCGTCCCGGCCTCCCCCGTATGTCAGGACCGGCCCCTGCTTGACCGGAAAGGTCCCCTCCCCGGAAAGGGTCGAACCGGCGACATAGGCCCGGTTCCAGGCGTCGACGGCGATTCCCCGGCCGTAATCCTGGCCCGTCCCGCCGATATACCCGCAGTATTCGAGGGCCGTCCCGGCGGGATTGATCTTGGCCACGAAGGCGTCGAAGCCTCCTCTGTGGACGAGGCCCGGGCCGACCGCGGCCGGAAACGTGGCTTCCGTCGACGAGGTGTAGCCGGCGATGTAGGCGCTCCCGGCCGCGTCGAGGGCGAGGCCGTAGGCATAGTCGTCTCCGGCCCCGCCGATGTAGCCGCAGTAGAGCAGGGCCGATCCCGTGGGGTCGACCTTGGCCACGAAGGCGTCGAAGGTGCCGCCGTTCCAGGCCGGGTCGGGTCCGGCGGCGGCCGGGAAATCGCCGGCCGAGGCCGTGAATCCGGTCACGTAGACATTCCCGGCCGGGTCGGCGGCGATCCCGGAGATGTGATCGAGGCCCGGCCCGCCGATGTATCCGCAGTAAACGATGATGACGGGGTCGAGGACAAGGGTCCGGCTGCGGTCGTATTCGCCGACCTTAAAGCCGACCTCCCCGCCGGCGAGATCGAAGGCCAGGGGGACATCGTCCCGGCCGTCCGGACGATTCTGATAGGCCGACGGCGCCCCGTCCTCGAAGCTTCCGGCCGGCGTCGCGACGATCAGGCCGCCCGTCTCTCCGACCCGGACTTCGCTTGCCCCCCGGTAGGCCAGGCGGACGAGCGAAGGGTCGGCCCCGGGAAGGACGACGAACTCGTATTTCAAGGCGTCGGCCGCGCCCGAAAAGACAAGGTCGATGCCGGGCCAGAGGTTGGCGTAGACGATCCGGGAGTAAAGAGGCAGGCCCGTCTTCCATCCGTCCGCCGGCCCGCGGAAATAGGAGACGACGGCTCCCGTCTCGTCCCGGCCGGCGGGCCGGACGCCGGGATTCGACCCGATAAACTCAAGTTTGACCGCCCACCGTCCGTCCGGCGCGTCCGCCCCCAGGACGAAGCTCACGCCTTCGGGGCTGAAATAAATCGTCTTGTCCTTCCCCTGGACGTAAAAGGAGGCCGGCCCGTCGATCTGCCCCCGGTTGGGAATGAAGCTCAGGGGCAGCTTTCCGAAGGCGGGCCGAATCTGGGGAAGAAGGCCGCCGGAGGAAAGGGGGCTGGTTCCGAGTCCCGCCTGGACCGTCAAAATTCTGTCGGCGGCGGAAAAAACCGAGCAAATGACCAGGAAAGTGCAGGTCAGGGCCGCTCTCTTCATCGTCGACTCCTCGCTTAAAAAACAATAGAGTATCGTAAAAGGTTGCCCAGAGCAAATCGGGAGCGGGTCAGATGAGCTTTTCCCGGTTCTGGAGCCGGAGGAGGGCCAGAAGCGTCAGGAAAACCGATCCGCTGAGGAAATAGATCCGGTTGGCGACCGTCGTCTTGGCCAGGGAAAGCGCCTGGATCTCGCTCCCCTCGGCGAAGGGATTGTGGAAGAGATACCAGGGGCTTCCGGCGAGGGGCTCCCGGAAAAGCCAGAAGAGGAGGAGGACGACGAGGAGGATGACGGCCGTGGCCGGCCCGCTCCCCGTCCGGCTCGCCGTGAAAAAAGCCAAACTTCCGGTGAAGAGGACGGGGACCATCAGCTCGAGGACCATTTTCACCAAGGGGAAATCGGACAGTCCGACCCGGCAAAGGGCGCTCAGGGTGAAAAGGAGCCCGGCGGTCGTCGCGTAGAGGGCGCCGTATCGGGCCAGCCAGACCTTGTAGCGGTAGTCGGGGAGGCCGAAGAGCGTCTCCAGCATCCCGGCGTCCTTGTCGTTCTGGATGGCGAAGGCGGCCGGATAAAAGACGAGGAGAATTCCGGGAACGAGGAGGAGATCGTAGATTTTTCGGCTTGTGAAGGCCGCTTCCCGGCCGAGGAGATGGAGGACGACGATGAGGAGGAAGACCCCTCCGGCGAGGACGAGGAACCAGGCCGCCCGTCCGGAGAAAACGTGGGCCGCGTTCAGCCGAAAGAAGGCCCAGGCTTCGGCAAGCCATCTCTTCAATGACATCTCCTCACGCCTCCGACCCCAAGAGCCACATGTAGGAATCCTCGAGCGTCGGCTCGGCCGGCCGGGCCTCGGCGTGAGGCCTCTCGGCGGAGAGGATCCGGGCCCGAATTTTCGTTCCGTCGCGCAGGTGCTGGACGACCCGGCTCGTCCTCCGGACGTTCTCGAAACCGGTCTCGTCGAGGACGGCCTGCCAGACCGAACCCTTCGTGAGTTCGGCCATGCCGGCCGGCGTCCCCTCGAACAGGACGCGGCCTTGCCGGAGGACGGCCAAGCGGTTGCACGAACTTGAGATGTCCTCGATGATGTGGGTCGAAAAAATCACGACCCGGTCCCTGGCCAGCTCGGCCAGGAGGTTGCGGAAGGAGATTCGTTCGGCCGGGTCCAGGCCCGCCGTCGGCTCGTCGACGACGAGGATCCGGGGGAGATGGAGAAGGACCTGGGCGATTCCGAGCCGCTGCTTCATGCCGCCGGAAAAGCTTCCGATCCGGTCTCCGCTCCGGGGCTCGAGATGGACCGCCCTCAGCGAGGCCCGAACGGCGGCTTCGCGCGCGGATTTGTCCCAAAGGCCCTTGAGACGGGCCTGGTAGTCCAGAAACCGGCGGGCGGTCATGGTCTCGTAAGAGCCGAATTCCTGGGGGAGATAGCCGATGAGCGATTGGAGCTCCTCCCGGTGCCGGCCGAGATCCAGGCCGTTGAAATCGACCTTGCCTCGTGTCGGGGAAAGAATCCCGCAGATGATCCGCATCAGGGTCGTCTTCCCGGACCCGTTGGGGCCGACGAGGCCGAACATGCCGCTTTCGATTCTCAAGCCGATCCGGTCCAAGGCTTGGAACGGCACGGGCCGCCCGCCGAGAAGGGGGACCCGCCGGGCGAGCCGGTAGAGGGCCGCCCGGATTCGGCGCCCCCGGCCGGCCAAGCGGTCGAGGTCGATCCTTCGCGTCTCGATCGTTCTCGCCGCCCGGGAGACCGCCAGCCCCCCGTACCAAACCGCGGTCGCCGCGGCCGCGGCTCCGGGGCGTTTCCACCGCCAGAGAAGCCACAGCCCGTTGAGGAGCGGGAGGCCCCAAACGAGGAGCGCGGCGGCCCATGAGGGGACCTTCGATCCCCTCGGGGTCCGCAGCCAGGCCGTCAGGAGCAGGAAATCGAAAACGGCGAAAACGAAAAGCCAGGCGTTCCCCGGCAGGTAGATGTACGTGAAATAGACAAGGAAAAGGCCGATAGGAACCTGCCAGAGAAGGTCCTCCCGCGCCTTGGGCCGGGCCGTCTTCGGGGAGAGGCCCGCCTCCGCCGTCGAGCCGCGGGTTTTGCGCCACTCTTTGGCGAATTTCGAGGCGTCGTCGTAGAGCTTGCTGATGTTGCGGATGGTGACGACGACCGGAGAGCCCGGGGGAATGATCCGGCTCCGGCTCCGGCGGAGGCTCGTCAGGGCGAACGAGGCGAAGGCCGGGATGCCGAACAGAAGGACCAGGGAATAGGCGGCCCTCCAGAGGAGGTCGTCGATGTTCGTCCAGACGAACGCCGCCGCGGCGGCCAGGGCCGCGGCTTGGGCGAGCTTGACCGGCCCGCCGAGGCCGCGCCACCAGCGGAGGGCGTTCTCGAGGCTGTGGGCCGCGGTCGGGATGAGGATGAGGGTGAAGAGCGTCGCCGCGGCCAAGCCCCCGATGACCGTGACGGCGAAGGGGGAGCCGATGAGCGAGACGTACTCGGATCGACCCATGGCCACGGGGAGCATTCCCAGGATCGTCGTCACGGCCGTGATCAGGATGGGGCGCACCCGGGCCAGTCCGGCGGCCATGAGCGCCCGTTCCGGCCGTTCGCCGGCCCGCTCGCGTCGCCGGGCGGCGTCGAGGAGGAGGACGCCGTTGTTGACGACGATCCCGAAAAGGATGAGGAAGCCGATGAGGACGTTGGCGTTGGTGATGGCGTTCGAGGTCAAGGCGAGGGCCGTGAACGCGCCGATGCCGGCCAGGGGGAGGGTGAACATCATGACCAGCGGCAGGCGGAGGGACTCGAAGGTCGAGGCGAGGATCATATAGATGAGGCCGACGGCCAGGGCGATAAGGAAGGCGAACTCGGAGGCGTCGCTCGTGTCCCGGACGGCTTCGACGAGGACGCCCGGCGGGGGGGCGATGCCGGCGACCATGTCCTCGACCGAGGCTCGGGCCTGCTCGAGCAGGTTTTTGGACTCCTCGATTTCGGATTTGAACCGGTAGATGACCTGGACCTGCTTTTCCTGGTTGATCCGGATGATGTTGGCCGTTCCGGTCGCATAGACCAGCCGGGCGATTTGGGGGAGGGGGACGAGCCCGCCGCCCGAAGCGGGGAACTGGAGACGGCGGAGGTCCTCGCTCTTTTTGTCTTTCCGGACGGCGGGTTTGAGAAGGATGTCGATCTCCTCGGTGCCGGCCTTGAACTTGATGCCGGCCAGCGTCTCCCGCTGAAACCCCGAAAGCTCGTTTCTCACCGCGGCCAAGCCGACGCCGAAGTGGCTCATCGCGGCTTGGTCGAGGACAAGGTCGATCGTGGGCGCTTGGTCGGAAACGCTGACGAGAACGCCCTGGACGGTGTCCAGGCTGGCGATGTTGTACCGGACATCCTCGGCCACGGCCCGGAGGATCTCCAGGTCCAATCCGCGGACGATGACTTTTTCCTGGGCGGCCCCCAGGCCGAGCATCCGGGTGAGCGTCGCCCCGCCCTGCCGCCCGCTTCCCGCGCCGCCCGTTCCGCCCATGAAGCGGGAGTTTTGCAGGGGGGCCGTTTCGGAAAAGGCCACCCGGGGATTGGCTCTGGACAGACGCCCGATGACGTCTTCTTTAACTTCGCTGATCGACCGTCCGGCCGTCCGGGCGAAATCCTCGACGAGGGTGAAGGCGAGGATGACGTTGTCTTCGGCGATCGTCGCCAGCCGTTCCTTGATTTCCGGGACGTTCCGGAGGAGCTCGTCCATTCCCTTGACCTGCTCGTCGGCCGCCTCGAGGGTCGTTCCCGACGGCATCAGGGCGTAGACGGTGAAGGTCCCGGCCTCGACCTCGCGAGGCACGTCGAGGCTGAGGGTCAGGCAGAGGCCGAGGGTCGCGAAAAAGAGGACGAGAGCCGAGACGACCGTCCGTCCCGGCGTGCGGAGGCAGGTCTTGAGGAGGACGAGGTAGGCCGTCTTCATCCGGCCCAGGGTCCGGGGATCACCCTCCTTCGGGCGCTGAAGCCCGGAGGCGCGGGACAGGAAGCCGTAGGCCAGGACGGGGATGAGGCAAAACGCGACGGCCAAGGAGACGAGGAGCGCGGTGATGATCGACGTCCCGGCCTGGGCGCCGAGCGCCCGGACCTCGGCGTTCGAGCTGAAGAGAAAGGGGATGAAGACGGCGATCGTCGTCAAGGTCGAGGCGAAGACGGCCCGGGCGACTTCCGCCGTCCCGCCGGCGACGGCCCGCCGGACGTCTTCCCCCCGTTCGGCGCGGCGGACGATGTTTTCCAGGACGACGACGCTGGCGTCGACGAGCATCCCGACGGCGATGGCGAGACCGACCATGGACAGGGTGTTGATCGTGATCCCCAGGGCGTAGAAGGCGTTCATCGAGATGAGGATCGAGATCGGGACGCTCGCCGAGGCGGCCAGGACGAGAGCCGGCCTCCGGAGAAAGACCCACAAGACGGCCACGGCCAGCGCGCCGCCGGTCAGGATCAACCAGAGGATGGACCGGATGTTGTCTTCGATGATCTTGGCCTCGTCGGCCTGGATGACGAGGTCGATCCCGTCGGCTTCGACCTTCCGCTCGAGGGCGGCCACGGCCCGGCGGGTTCTCCGGGCGAGTTCGATGAGGTTCGCGTCCCAGCTCCGCTGCAGGGTCAGGCTGACCGCCTCGCGGCCGTTGACGCGGGAAACCGTCTCCTGCTCGGCTCCGCCTTCGACGACCGTCGCGATTTGCTTGAGGAAGACCGGCCCGGCGTCCTTGACGATGAGGTCGCCGAGGGCGGGCAGGCTGGCGAACTCGTTGACAAGGTTGACGAAATATTCCTTGCGGCCCTCCTCGGCTTGGCCGAGATAAGCCCGCTTGTCCGACTGTTCGGCGATCTTCGAGGACACCTGGCCGACGGTCAGGCCGTAGGCCTTCATGGCCTCCTCGTCGAGCAGGACCTCGACCGAACGGCGCCGGCCGCCGTAGACCTCGACCGAGGCGACCCCGTCGATCGTCCGAAGCTCCGGGACGACCTTGTCATCGACGACGGCCCGGATCTGGTCGAGACGGCCCTCCCCTCGGGCCTGGACAACGAGGAACCGGTTGGAGAGCTGCTCGGCGTCGGCCTTGGAGACGGCGATCGCGAACTCGGTCCCGATCCGGGCCCGGACGGCGGCCGCGCACTGCTGGAGCTTGAGATAGGCGAACTTGAGCCGGATCCCCGGGCGATAGTAGACGTAGAGCGCGGCCCGCCGCTGGTCGATCCGGGTTTCGATCCGTTCGATCCCGTCGAGGGAGGCGACGGCGCTTTCGAGGGGGATGACGGCCTGCTGCTCGAGATAGGCCGGGTCCGAGGCCTGGCCGCCCCGGAGGGTGACGACGAGGCGCGGAAGCTCGGTCGAGGGGATGAGCTCCATCGGGAGCTGAAGAAAGGAGATGACGCCCAGAAGGCAGAGCCCCGACAGCAGCATGGCGACCAGGACGGGCCGCCGCATGATGAAGGCGATCATGCCCCGTCCTCGGCCCTCTTCGGCGGCCGGCCGCCGATGATTCGGTAGACGGCCGGAATGACGAGAAGGGTCAGGGCCGTCGAGCTGACGAGCCCCCCGGTCACGGCCACGGCCATCGGAGCCCGGAGAGAGGCTCCTTCCCCGAAGCCCAGCATCAACGGGCAAAGCGCCAGGACGGTCGTCAGGCTGGTCATGAGGATGGGCCGGATCCTGGCCAGCCCGGCGGAGACGATGGCTTCGTCCAGGCCCAGCCCGGCCCGGCGGTTGCGGTTGATCAGGTCGACGAGGATGATGGCGTTGTTGACGGCGATGCCGGCCAGCATGATCAGGCCGATGATGGACATGACGTTGAAGGGAACGCCCGCGGCGAGCATGAGGGCGACCGACCCGACGCCCGCCAGGGGGATCGTCAGGAGGACGACGAAGGGGTGGAGAAGGGATTCGAACTGGGCGGCCATGACCATATAGACGAGGAGGACCGCCAAGAGGAGGGCGAGCTTGAGGTTCTTGAAGGCCTCGCGCCGGAGAATCTCCTCCCCCGTGATCGAGAGGGCGTAGCCTTCGGGGAGCGCCGTCCCGCGGACGGCCTCCCGGGCTTTGGCCACGACCCGGTTGAACGGCAGGTCCCCGGCGAGCTCGGCCCGGACCTCGGCGACCCGGGTCTGATTCCGGCGGATGATCTCCCGGGGAGAAGCGGCCTTGACCAGCCGGGCGACTTCGCTCAAGGGAACCCGGAGCCCTCCGCTGCCGGACAGGACGATGTCTTTAAGCCGGCCGACGGAGACCTTCGGGTTGCGAAGAAAGATGTTCAAGTATTCGCCGCGGTCCTCGAGCTCCCCCAGCGCGGTCCCCGAGAGAACGGCCTTGACCTGGTTGCCGATCGTGTCCGCCCGGAGCCCGTACCGAGAGGCCTGGAGCTTGTCGACTTCGAGGTTGATTTCGGGGCGTCCGCCTTGGAAACTGGTCTCGACGTTGGCGAGTTCGGGAAGGGCGGCGATGTTCGCCTTAATCTCGTCGGCGAGAGCCGTCAGGACGTCGAGGTCCTTGCCTTTGACCTCGATGATCAGGGGCGAGCCCGTCGTGCCGAGGGCCGCCTGGAGGGTCGACTGCTGCCGGACGAACCGGACCTCGAGGTCGGGAATCGTCCCGAGGTCTTTTTCCAGGCCGGCGATGAAAGCCCGGAACGCGGACCGGAGGTTTTTCTTGAATCCGACCCGGAGGACGGCGTTGTTTTCGTCCTCCAAAGCTTCGGCGGCGCTTTGGGCCGTTCCTGCGGGCCCCGCTCGGGCAAAGACGCTCTCGACAAGATCCCCTCCCTTGTCCCGAATCAGGGCCTCGATCGTCCGGACCGTTCCGTCCGTTCTCTCGAGTCCGGTCCCTTCGGGCAGCTTGAGGTTGATGACGAGCTCGTTCGGGAGCTGCTGCGGCATGAACTCGCTGCCGATGAAGCGGAGGCCGAAGGCCGCGGCCGCGACGGAGGCCAGGGCGGCGAGGGCAACGGCCCAGCGCCGACGGAGGACAGCTTCGAGAACCTTGCCGTAGAACGGAAAGGCCAGCGAGGCGCGGCGGCGCGGAGCCGTTCGCCTTGGGATGAGCCGGGAATAGAGCATGGGGATGACGGTCATGGCCGCGAGGAGCGACGAGACGAGGGCGAAGGCGACCGTCCGGGCTTGGTCCTTGAAGAGCTCGCCGGCGATCCCGTGGAGATAGACAATCGGCAGGAAGACGACGATCGTCGTCAGGGTCGCGCTCGTGATCGCCGCGCCGACTTCCCCGCTGCCCCGGACGGCGGCCTCCTCCACGGGCAGCCCCCTCTCGAGATGGCGGAAGATGTTTTCTCCCACGACGATGGCGTTGTCGACGAGCATCCCGAGACCGAGGGCCAGTCCTCCCAGGGTCATGATGTTCAGCGTCAAGTTGTTGAAATACATGAGGTTGAACGTGGCCACGACCGAAATCGGGATGGCCAGGCCGATGACCGCCGTGACTCGGAGGCGGCGGAGGAAGAAGAAGAGAACGAGGACGGCCAGACAGCCGCCGAGAAGTCCCGCTTGTTCGACTTCGCCGACGGCGGCCCGGATGAAGCCGGCCTGGTCCTGGACGAGGTCGATCCGGTAGCCGGGGAGCGAGCGCTGAAGGGAGAAGAGGGCCTCTCGGATGCTTTGCGAGGCCGCCGTCGTGTTCGCCCCGGCTTCCTTGAAGATGTCCAGGGCGACGGCCGGCCGGCCGTTCCAGCGGACGATGTTTTCCGGCTCGCTCGGCACGATGCCGACGTCGGCGACGTCGCGGAGATGGACGGGCGTGCGCTTGGCCGGCTGGCCGGCCGCGGCCGCCTGGGTTTTGTAGGCGACGACAAGATTCCGGATGTCCTCGACCGAGGTCAGGCGGCCGACGCCCCGGATCGTGTACCGGATGCCCATTTCGGTCAGGGTCCCGCCCGAGAGGTTCCGGTTGAAGTTCTGGACGACGGCCGCGAGTTGATCCGGGCTCAGGCCGAAGGCCTCCAGGATCG
>VGJF01000125.1 GCA_016867585.1 Candidatus Aminicenantota bacterium
CCTACAATGGGCGGCGATGTCCGATCTCGCGCCGCGTGCGCTCTGGGCCGAGCTTCGCGAATACAGCCTGTCGCTCGGCTTCTCCCTTTACGGTGTCGCTGACGCCTCGCCGGCGCGCGACACGTTCCTTCTCGCCGAGCCCCTCCGCGAGCGCTTCGGACTGGCCGTCGTCATGGGGAAGAAGCTCATCGACGGCGTCCTCGAGGACATCGTGGACAAGCCGACGCCCCTCTACTTCCATCACTACCGTCAAGTGAACGCCTTCCTAGACAGGGGAGCGCTTCAGATGGCCGCCAAGATCGAAGAGAATGGCTACGATGCCCTTCCGATCGCCGCCTCCCAGATCATCGATTGGAAAAACCAGAGGGCCCACGTCTCCCACAAGGAGCTGGGGCGGCTGGCGGGACTGGGCTGGATCGGCCGCAACAACCTTCTCGTCCATCCCGAGCTTGGCTCGCGTTTCCGGCTCGTTTCGGTTCTGACCGACATGCCCCTTCCCGTCGACGAGCCGATGACGGGGTCGTGCGGGACGTGCCGGGCCTGCATCCCCGTCTGCCCGGCCGGGGCGATCGGCGAAAAGCCCGAGGACTTCGACCACCGGAAGTGCTACGAGAAGCTCGACGAGTTCCGGCGGAACCGCTTCGTCAGCCAGCACATCTGCGGCGTCTGCGTCATGGCCTGCCGGGAGCCGGAAGGCGGGACGGAGGCGGAGAATCAGATGAGGGGAAGATAAAAAGAACAATCGTTATTTTATTCGCCGTTTTGGCCGTCCTGGCGGCCTTTTTAGCGGTCCCTCTCGGCGCCTAGACAGCCGACATCGGCATTCCCGACCGTTCCTACAAATCGTGGAGCGCCCTGCCGATCCTGATGTACGACCCCGATATCGGCGTAGGCTACGGCGGCAAGGCGAAGTTCGTCGACTTTCTCGGCCATAGGGAGTCGTTTGACCTCATCCTTTTCAACTCGAGCAAGGGAGAGCGCTGGTATGTCTTCACCTTCCAGATCCCCGACATCGAAATCCGGCAGGGAAAGACGTACAAAATCTCCTTCGACCTCAAGGCGGAGTACGACAAATACCTGAATTATAGCTATTACGGGGTTGGGATGGGCTCGAGCAAGGACAACGAGAGCCTCCTGACCCACGAGACGAAAAACCTCCAGCTTACCCTCGGCCGCGGGTTCACGCCCAATGTCATCGTCGAGGCGAGCTATGTCCTCAGGTCGATCGACTACTACGACTTCAGGGAGGGCGACAAGGGGTATCTCGCCCCCGAGCTTTTAACGCTCGAGAAGAAATTCGCCCCCTATGTCTCGATCGTCCTCCGCTACGACACCTCGGACAGCCAAATCCACCCGACAACGGGGATGCGCCTGATGTTTCAGGACGATTTCGCCGCCGGCCTCGTCGGCAGCAAGGACGCCTCCTTCAACCGGCTCACGGTCGATTTCCGCAAGTATTTTCTCGTCTTCGGGGCCAAGGACGTCTTCGCCTTCCGGACGCTCGTCCAATACGTCGGGGGAGACTCGATTCCCCTCTTCGACCTCTCCTCCTTGGGAGGCGGCGGGACGCTGAACTGCATGCGCGGCTACAGCCTGAACCGCTTCCTCGACAAGGGGAAGTTCCTGGCCAACGTCGAATATCGCTTCCCGATCTTCTGGAGGCTCGGAGGGAACGTCTTCGCCGACATTGGAAACGTCTGGCCTTCGCTCGGCGACATCGCCTGGGGGAAGACGGCCGTCGACTACGGCCTCGGCCTGAGGTTCTACATGCCGGATTTCGCCGTCAGGGTCGATGTCGGCTTCAGCCGGGAAGGGATGGGGCTCTATTTCAACTTCAACCACGTTTTCTGAGCGCGGCCCGGCCGCTTGGCATGCCGGAGGCGGGGGCAAGCCGCGGATTGAGAGGGGAAGGAAGCATTTGGCGTGCCATCGTCGCGAATTTTTCGGGGCAACGATCGTTATTTTTTCTTCTTGCCGAAAAATCTTTCGGCCGAAGCCGTCAAACGCCCAAAAATTGTGCAACCTCCTATAACAATGGATTTTTTCTTCGCTTAGATATTCCGGGGAGCCGGTTTTCCACAGCCTTTTTCACAAGTTTTGTGGAAAAGCCCGGAAGCCGTCCCTTCAGCGCGGGGGATGGAGGTCGAACCACCACTCCGGCTGGCCCTTGAGCCACCGGTCGAACCAGGCCAGGATCGTTTTCGTCCACAGGATCCGCTTGTTGTAGGCGAGGATATGGTGGTTCTGATCGAAGAATTGGATGTAATCGACTTCGCGGCCGAGAAGCTTGAGGGCGGTGAACAGCTGAGTGCTCTCGCCGGGGGGGACGTTCTTGTCGGCCGAGCCGTGGAGGAGGAGCAGGGGAGTTGTGATCTTGTCGGCGTTGAAGAGCGGGCTCTGGTTGACGAAGATGTCCTTCCGGCTCCAGGGGAAGCTGTCGGCCGCGGCCACGGCGCTGTAGGAATATCCCCAATAGCCTTCGCCCCAGTAGCTCGAGATCGAGCTGATCCCGGCGTGGGAAACGGCCGAGGCGAAGAGATTCGTCTTGGTCAGGAGGAGCATCGTCATGAATCCCCCGAAGGAGGCCCCGATGCAGCCGACGCGACGGGAGTCGACGAAGGCGTGGGCGGCCAGGAATTTCCGGACGCCGTCGATGATCTCGTCGGCGACGATCGCCCCCCAGTCGTTGACGTGGAAGGCGGAGAAGGACTGGCCGTAGCCGACGGCCCCGCTCGGCTGGAGGACGTAGACGATGTAGCCTTGGGCGGCGTAGAGGGCTTTGGGATAGCGGCCGCCGAAATCGCGGGAAACCGGCGTCGTCCCCCCGTAGTAGTTCACGATCAGGGGATACTTCTTCGCCGGGTCGAAGCCGGGCGGATAGAGGACGTAGCCGTCTATTTCGGTCCCGTTCTTGTTCTTGAACGTCCAGGTCTCGACCCGGCCGGCGGCGACGCCCTCAAAGGCCTCGCGGTTGGGCTCCTTGAGGATCCGGCGCTCCCGGCGCTGGAGGTCGAGGAGGACGACCTGAGGAGGAGCGGCCGCCCCCGAACCGATGAGCACGGCCATCGGAGCGCGCTGGGCGACGTCGAGATGCTCGACGACCTCGACCCCTTCTTCGACCCGGCTGAACTTTTTCCGGGCCGGGTTGAACTCATAGATCCGGGAATAGGACATGTCCGTCGCCAGGAAATAGATCGACTCTCCCGCGGACGGCCAGAAGGCCCGGCTGATCGAGGGCTTGAAGTCGCGGCTGACGGCTTCGACGGCTTTCGTCTCGGGGTCGAAAATATAGGCTTGAATGTCGTAGTCGTTGGGGATGAAGCCCTTGGGGACGTTCGTCCCGGCCTCGCCGAAGGCCGACGGCCCCCCCAGGATAAGGATCTTTTTTCCGTTCGGGCTCCAGTCGGCCCGGGAAAAGAATTTTCCCTTCCAGAGGAGCTCCTCCCGGAGGGTCGCCAGGTCGAGGGCGTAGAGCTCGGTCAGCGAAAACGGGCGTTCGGCGTAGTCGATGACTGTCCTGGTGAAGAGGAGTCTCCGGTTGTCGGGCGAGACGGCGCCGAGGTCGGTCGACAGCTCTCCGGCCGTCAGGCGCTGGCGGACGCCGTCGGCCAGGGAGAGGCGGTAGAGGTGGCTTCGGTTGCGCCAGCCCGGCTGCCGGTCCTCGAGGCTTTGAAAGCGCTTGGCCAGGTCGGAGTCCTTCTCTCCCTCCTCCGAGACGGCGTAGATGATCGACCAGCCGTCAGACGACCAGACATGGCTTCCGAGGTTCTTGATGTTTCGCAGAAGGGGGGCGGTCGCCCCGGTCGTCTGCTCGACGAGCCAGATCGTCCCGCCGTTCGGGCCGAACGTCGAATAAGTGAATCGCTTCCCCTGCGGCGCCCAGACGACGCCGGCGATCGGCGGCCCTCCCCGGAGCGTCTGGGACAGCTTGGCGGCCAGGCCGCCGCGGGTGTTCTCGATTTGAAAGAGCTCGAGCCAGGACTCGGAGTCGTCGCCAGGCGGGAGCGCCTGGGACATCGTCAGGGCGACGCAGGTTCCGTCGGGAGAGATCGACACGCCGGCCGCCCTGGGGACGTCGAGGATGTGGCCGAGGGAGAGGCGCTCATTCGGCCGGGCTGATATCCGCAGGCCGGCCGGAAGATACCGGTCGAACGTCTCGACCGCGGCCCGAAGCTGCCACGGGGCTTTGACGGCGGGGTCGCGGACCGTCTTGATGAGGACGAGATGGGTTCCGGCCTCGATCTTGACGTCGGCCGTCATCCTGGCCTCGCCTTCGGCCCGGCTTCTCATGGCGACCGGCCGGCCGTCGATGAAGACGCGGAAAGGATGGCCTCCCGAGACGGCGATCCGGGCCGGAATCCATCGGTCGGTTTCGATGTAGGCTGCCAGATAGGCCGTCGCCGCCCCGTTCTCGGGAGGGGCGAGCTCGATTTTCCCCTCCTTGGCCGCGGCCTCCTTCCAGGCCGGGGCACTCCCGTCCGTCCAATGGACGGCTTTTCCGGCGCGCGGCCGGAGGGAGGCGGCGTCGAGCTCCTGGAATTCGAGGAGGTCCCCGGCCCCGAATCCTTTTTTCCTGTCGGCGTGGAAGGCGGGAAGGGCGGCCGGGACGGGCCCGAGGACGAGCCATTCGCCGAACGCGACCTCGGAGCGCTTCTCCTCTTGGGCGGCCGAGGGGGCGGGGCGGGGAGCCGCCGGCGAATTGAATAAAACCAGGGCCGCAAGGGCCGGGGGGAGAATTCTTCTCATCGGAACTCCGCTCGCCGCCTCATGACACGCTATTCTACCAGAATTTTGGCCTGTTTATTGATTTCCCTTTCCGGCGGTGTTACTCTTTAGCCAGACCGTCCGAGGAGGAAACGCGGACGATGAAATGCCCTAAATGCCAGGCCGAGAATTCTCCGACCTCGAAATTCTGCGCCGAGTGCGCCGCGCCGCTCCGGCGACATGTTCCGGATTCTCCGGAATCCGGTGCGTGTCCCCCGAATTCTAAGGATATCCGCCCCGAGGCCACCGAGACGATCCGGACGCACGTCCGCGAGTTGACGACGGGCTCGACCTTCGCCGGCCGGTATCAAATCATCGAGGAGCTGGGCCGCGGCGGCATGGGCCGGGTCTACAAGGTCTTCGACGGCAAGACCCGGGAAAAGGTCGCCCTGAAGCTCCTCAAGCCCGAGATCTCCTCCGACGGGCAGGCCATCGAGCGCTTCGGCAACGAGCTGCGCCTCGCCCGCAAGATCTCCCACCGCAACGTCTGCCGGATGTACGACCTCGGCGACGATCAGGGGACGCATTTCATCACCATGGAGTACGTCTCCGGCGAGGACCTGAAAAGCGTGATCCGGATGATGGGCCAGATGAGCGCCGGCAAGACGGTCTACATCGCCCGGCAGATCTGCGAAGGCCTGGCCGAGGCGCACGGGCTGGGGATCGTCCATCGCGACCTCAAGCCTCACAACATCATGATCGACCGCGAGGGCAACGTCCGGATCATGGACTTCGGCATCGCCCGCTCCCTGAAGATGAAGGGCTTGACCGGGGCGGGGGTGGTCGTCGGGACGCCCGAGTACATGTCGCCCGAGCAGATGGAAGGGAAGGAGGCGGACGTCCGGTCGGACGTCTATGCGCTGGGGGTCATCCTCTACGAGATGGTCACCGGAAAGGTGCCGTTCGAGGGGGAGACGTTCGTCGCCATCGCCCTCAAGCAGAAGACCGAGGCGCCGCGCCATCCCAAGGAGCTCAACCCCCAGCTCTCCGACGACCTCGAGCGGCTCATCCTGCGCTGCCTGGAGCGGGACCGGGAGAAGCGCTTTCCGAGCGTCGAGGCCGTCCGGGCGGATCTGGACAAGATCGAAAAAGGCGTCACGACGACGGAGAAGGTCCTGCCCTCCATTCCGACGACGTCGCGGCAGATCACGGTGTCCTTCACCCCGCGCAAGCTCATCATCCCGGCGCTGGCCGCCCTGGCCGTCATCGCGGCCGCGATCGTCATCCTCGGCGTTTTGCCCCGAAAAAGGACCGCCCTTCCCGCCTCGGCCTTGCCGACGGTCGCGGTCGTGAATTTCGAGAACAGGACGGGCGATAATACGCTCGACAACTGGACGACCGGCATCCGGGACCTCCTGATCATGGACCTGAACCAGTCGAGATTCCTGGACGTCCTGACCGACAGCGACATCTACGGCATCCTCAAGAAGCTCAACCTGGCCGACGCCTCGACGTATTCGACCGCGGACCTCGCCCGGATCGCCGACGAGGGCGGGGCCCAATACACGGTCAACGGGAGCTTCCTCAAGGCGGGCGACCGGATCATCATCAACGCGACGTGCCGGAAGCCGCATTCGCGCGCAGGCCTCGCGCCGGTCCAGGTGACCGGCGCGAATTTCGACGAAATCATGCCCAGGATCCGCGAGATCACCCAGAAGATCAAGACGGATTTGAACCTCACCGCGGCGCAGCTCGCCGCCGCCGCCGACAGGAGCATCGGCGATATTTCGTCGCCGTCCGCAGAGGCCTGGGCCTACTACGTCGAATCCCGCAGGCACCATTTCCGGTACGAATATGCCCAAGCGATTCCGCTCCTCCAGAGGGCCGTCGCCATCGATCCCGAATTCATCATGGCGTACAGGGCATTGAATAGCGCTTATAACAATATCAGAAATTTTCCCGAAGCTCGTAAATACAAGGTTAAAACCCTCGATCTCATTGAAAAACACCCGGAGCGGATCTCGGAGAAGGACCGCAATATTTTGGAGCAAGACCATTATTATTGGGATAGGCCGGAACAGGATTGGCCCAAATCGCTCGAAGCGGGCCGGAGGAATCTGGCCCTCTACCCCGATCACCCGCGGGTCAATTACGCAATGGCATGCGTGTATGACAGTATCGGAGAATACGACGAAGCGCTGAAATACCATGAAAAGTGCATATCGGCGAAGTATCGATTCGGGGCCGCCTATTCGCAAATGGCGGATTCCTATCGAGCCATAGGCATGCCCGACAAGGCGCAGGGAGTATTGGAAAAGTATCTCCGCGAGGTCGAGAACACGGCGGCCGGCCACCGGAGCTTGGCGTACCACCATATCTACCAGAACCGGTTCGACCTGGCCGCTCGGGAGCTCGACGCGTCCCAAACGCTCGGACCGGACGAATGGCAGAATCGAGATCTCGCCGGCCAGCTTAAAATTTACAGCGGCGATTTTGCCGGAGCGGAGACGGAGTTTCGGAAATTGCTCGGAAACAAGATCCCGCTCGCGGCATACAGCGGCGGCATCAGCCTCTATCAAGTCTTTTTGTTGAGAGGACGGTATAAAGACTTCCAAGAACTCGTGGCTCCCTTTATCGAGATCGCGAAGAATTCGAAGATCGGAGAGGCGGAATCGTACGAACGCTACTTGCTGGCCTATTTTTCCTTGAGAGCCGGCCGGCCGGAAATCGCTCTCGAAGAATGCCGCAGGGCCTATGCCGTCGACGGCGGACAATATGATTACCGTCTGAAAAGAGAAACCTTGCACCTCCAGGGATTCGCGCATTTAGGCTTGAGGCGCGTCGACGAGGCCGAAAAAACAGCCGGCGAGCTCAAGGCGTTCATCGAGAAGGGAATGAACAAGAAAGCCATTCGGCTTTACGACCATCTCCTGGGCGCGATCGAGCTCGAACGCAAGAATTTTTCCCGGGCCATCGAATATCTGGAGCGGGCCGAGCGGTCTCTTTCCTACGGCCGCTACGAAAAAGACGCTTGGTTTCTCGACACCCTGGCTCTCGCGTACTTGAGATCCGGCGATGTGGAGAAGGCGCGGGAGAAATACGAGCACATCACGGCGTTGACTTCCGGTCGCCTGGATTACGGCGACATTTATGCCCGGGCCTTTTGCATGCTCGGCCAGATCTTCGAAAAGCAGGGCGATAAGGTCAAAGCCCGCGAGAATTACGCGAAATTCCTCGACCTCTGGAGGGATGCCGACCCCGTTTTTCCCGAAGTCGCCGACGCAAAGAAGCGGCTGTTGGGGCTTGGGTAAGAGGCCAAAATAATCAATTTTGCTCTATGGATATGCAGAGAATCTTATTTTGCCTCAAGATTGGCTGAATTTGTCTTTTAGAGGCTAAAACGGTCCTCTTCCGTCCTTAATTTCTCGGGGGAAACAGCTTGTTCCGGGGGAGGCCGAATGATCTACCTATCTCTGAGAACAAAATAATTTTCCCCCTCCGATTGTCAACACCCGGCGGTCGGTTGTCTGCGGCCGTTGATTTCCTTGTTTCACGGCGATCATCTTTAGATTATTGCTTTTTTCGCAACATCTTGATGAGATCGTCTTTGGTTAAACCGCACTGTTTCAAGATGCCAAGTAGTGTTCCTTTGGCCAGCTCTTCGTGTAAGGGGATTACGGTTTTGTGTTCGTCTTTCCGCAAGCTGACATGGCTTCCCTTTTGCCTGACGACTTGAAATCCCGATTTTTTTAGAAAGCGGATAAGTTCGGGGCCTGAGAGAACTGGGAGCCTAGCCACCGAAAGCAACCTCGAGCGGGTAAAACATCACTTCGCCGGTGTTTTCTGGGATGTCATCAGTCCCAAAGCTCTCGATATAAAGCTCGACGGCTTCCTTCAGATTTGCTTGGGCCTTCTCGATTGTTTTTCCCTGACTGACAACTCCCAGCTCAACGCAGTGGGCAACATACCATTTATCTTCCTTGGTGATGACGGCCGTTAATTTCTTTGCCATGTTCGTTCTCCCCAGGTCAATATAATGCAGAACTCAACTCGCGGTCAAATTATGGATAATTGATTTCCCTCCCTCTCGGTGATAATCTTGAGCCACGCCATCGAGAAGGGACCACGGGCCATGAAATGCTCCAAATGTCAGACCGATAATACTTCGGACTCCGAGTTCTGTAAAAAGTGCGCCGCGCCGCTCCGGGGACATGTTCCGGATTCTCCGGAATCCGGTACGTGTCCCCCGAATTCGAAGCCAACGGATCGGATTCGTCGGGGCGGAATGAGATTTTTCTCTCGCTGACCTCTCAGATTTTTCTTGTATGGGGGCGCTGGAAGGGGTTGTCAAACCGATTGATTTCCCTCTTTCTAGGTGTTGATCTTTAACCAGACCGTCCGGGAAGGGAACGCGGACGATGAAATGCCAGAAGTGCCAAGCCGATAATCCTCCGACCTCGAAATTCTGTGCCGAGTGCGCGACGCCGCTCCCGGCCGCCGCCGGGCCCGGCTTCGGCCAGACCGAGACTCTCCAAACGCCCGTCCGCGAGTTGACGACCGGTTCGACTTTCGCTGGCCGCTATCAGATCATCGAAGAATTGGGCCGGGGCGGCATGGGGAAGGTCTACAAGGTCCACGACACGGATATTAAAGAGAATGTCGCCCTAAGGCCAAAGCCCGCGAGAATTACGCGAAATTCCTCGACCTCTGGAAGGACGCCG
>VGJF01000126.1 GCA_016867585.1 Candidatus Aminicenantota bacterium
TCCCGAAAACGAGCCCGGCCCGGCGCCCCCGGAGGCCGAAGAGAAAAACGCGGCCAGCGCGATCCCGGGCGGATAGGGCTCCGTTCGCGGCCCTCACGTCGGAGAGATGCTCCCCGAAGACGCTTCCGACCCGGTCGAGGAGGCCGGGAGGAACGGTTTTGAACTCGACGATGACGAGTTTGAGGCCGTCGGCCCCGTATCGGGCCGAAGCCGCCTCGGTCCCGGAATCGAAGCCCCAGAAATCGGCCGCCAGGACCTCGGACTCGCCCTGGGCGGCGAGAGGGCCTTGGATGTAGCGGACCGTCTCGGGTCGGAGGCCTTCGGAAGGCAGGCCGGACCACGGGCCCTTTTCCTCGTCGAGGAAGAAGGCCCGGGCCCCCGCCCCGGCGAGCCGTTTCCCGGCGAGCTTGAGAAACGCGCCGATATCCTCGGCCGTCGCCTTGTGGCCGATGACGTTGACGAAAAAAGGCCCGGCGGCGAGGGAGGCCTGCTCGGGGGAGGCCCAGTTCGGGAATCCGCCGAGGTCGGCCGAGGGCTCGCCGCCCTCGCGCCGCAGGGAAAAGATGCCGAAGGCCTCGCGGGGGGAGCCCATCTGGTAAATGTCGAGGGTGATTTCCCGGGTCGTCCCGGCCGCGTCCTTTTCGTACCGGCCGACCTCCGCCCTCCGGAAACCGTACTGGAGAAAAACCTCCGACCCGCCGTTGATGTAGCCGTAAAGGCCCTCGCCCTCGTAGCTTTCCGCGCCCGCCGGGGTCCAGCCGGCCGGGAGGTCCGCGGCGGACGGGAGGAACGAGCCCCCTTGGGCCAAGAGGATCGCCGCCAAGACAAAGAGAGATCGTTTCACAAAACGGTCTTTTGGAGACGGATGTTGTCCCGCTGGGCGATTCCCAGGCCCAATCCCGCGGCGAGGTCGAGGAATTCCCGGTTGCGGGGGGCGTCGAACGGCTGGACGCCTTTCTCGATCCGGACCTTGACGAGGTCATCGTGGGCGACGGCGTCGATGGCCACCGGGTCGGTCCCGAACAACAAGAAGTTCGCGTCATAGACGAACTGGGGATTCGCCCCCGGCCCCTTGTCGTACTGGGCCTGGAGGGCGTCGACGACGTTCAGGACGACCTTGTCGCGGAGGCAGGGGAAGCCGTTCGGCTCGGCGACCGACTTGGCCCAGATTTTATGGAGGCGCGAGGTGTTGCTGAGCGATCCGTAGGAGAGGTTCTTCAGGCAGAGGGTCACCGTCCCTCCGGCATTCTTGAGGATCGGGACGTTGATGATCTTGGTGACTTTCCGGGTGACGATCTTGGTGAAGTACGACTCCCGGCCCTGGTTGATCATCGCCGCGAGGAGGTCCTTGTTGTAGGGCATTTCGAGGTCGGCGAAATAGAACGGCGCTTCCCGGTCGATGTTGTCCTTGGCCCAGAGCTCGCCGGCCTCGTCATAGAAGTCGTCGTTGGGGCCCTTCATTTCCGTCCCGGCCAGGGCGATCCCGGGAAAACGCGCGGCCGTGAAGCCGGCCTCGGTCATCTGGTGGAGACGGCGGTCCCAGATGACGATGTTCGCCTTCGGGACGCCGGCCGCGGCCAGACCCGCGAGGATGGCCTCGACGACCTCGGGCTTGGTCGAGATCGTCTTCCCGCCGATGGGATTGACCTTGATGCCGACGATGTCCTTGGGCGCAACGAATTGGGCCCAAGCCTTCGCCAAGTCGGACTCCCCGGTCAGCTCGGCCATCCCTCGGGCGACGGCCTTTTCCACCCGGGCGGCGTCGATTTCGCCCCCGGCGCGGACCTGTCCCGTGGCGACCTTCACGACGCGGCCGGGGAACCTGCCCGGCATGGACTCGCCCGTCCGGGGGATGGCCTTGATTTCATCGACGTTGGTCCTGATCTCGGCCGGCGGCTGGGCCGGGGGCTTGTGGCCGGCCGGCTTGTCCTGGGCCCGAAGAGAGCGGGCCAAGGCGAGGCCGGCCGCGCCCGCCGCCCCGGCGGCGCCGAGCTTGAAGAACCCGCGCCGGCTGACGGCCTCGGGGAGGTGGGCGGTCTTTTCTCCGGTGAGTTCGAGGATCTCGTCGTGGTCCATGGCTTCTCCTTTCGGGATCTCTCCATCTACCCTAGCCGAAGAGCGGCGGACGAGTCAACCGCGGTTCCGGCCGGACGACACGAGGGGGGCGGTTCCCGGATTGGATTTGCGGCCCCGAAATCTGGTATACATATGTCCGGAGGGGACAAGCATGACCCGCCGCAAGGCCGTTGCTCTCTTGGTCGCCCCGGCCCTGGCGCTTGCCGTGGCCGCCTCATGGTCCGCCCGACAGCCTCCCCGCCAGCTCAAGAGCTTCTCCCAGCTCCTCGCCGCTCTCCAGTCCGGGGCCCCGGTCCGGGCCGTCTTTCACTACAAGGACATGACGCTTTTCATCAAGGGCAAGGAGGAGGCCTCGATCCCCGAGGCCGTCGGCGGGATGGACGTCGGGGCGTTCGAGTATTTCGCTCCGGGCTCGATCGGCAACCCCGAGGGCTTCCTCTCGTTTTCCCACCTTCAGCTCATCACCCACGCCCGGCACGGGACGGTCTACAATTACGTCAAGGTCTCGGTCTTCGAAACGAACAAGGTCCGGATCCTGGCCCGGTACCTCGCCCCCGGGACCTACGCCGTCAAGATGGACGAGACCTTCGAAACCGAGGTCAACGACGGGGCCAACCGAGCCGGGGCCTATTTCTATCTCGTCGGTTCGGGCGGAGAGGGCCGGCCGTCGACCTAAGGCGGCGATGGACGCGTCGTTGACGTTTCTGGCGGTCCTCGGCGAGATCGGGCGAGCCCGGGCCTTTCTTCGGGAGAGGGCCGCGGCGTTCCCTTTCTCCGAGGAAGACCTTTTCCGGATCGAGCTGGCCGTGACCGAAGTCTTAATCAACATCGTCCGCTACGCCTACCCGGCCGCTCCCGGGGACATGACTCTCCGGGTTTGGGACGAGGCGGGGGTTCTCCATGTCGAATGCTCCGACCGCGGGCGGCCGTTCGACCCGCGGCAGTTCCCCGACCCGTCCCTCGAGAACATGACGAGCGGGGAACGGAAGGGCGGGTTGGGCGTCTATCTCGCCCGGAGGCTGTCCGACGGGTTCGATTACCGGCGCGAAGACGGCCGGAACGTCGTCACGATCTCGAAACGGATTCCGGTCCGAGGTCCGACCGATCAGTAAAGAACCTGGGTTTCGCCCTTGGCCGCAATCTTGGCTTCGAGGTCGGCGACCTGGAGGTCCCGGCGGACGAGGCAGGCGCGGATCTCTTCGTCGGTCAGGTATTCGCCGACGGCGGCCTTGATCAAGGCGACGTCGAGCGTCTTGAACCGCTCCCAGACGTCGCGGGGCAGGCTGTCGACCGACCAGTCTCCCTCCCTCCGCTTCTCGTGGTAGATGAGCTTCTGGGTGAACTTGGGGGAGGTCCGGAACGTCCGGGAATGGTCGATGAGGATCAGCCGCCAGTCCTCGGTGATGAGGATGTTTTCGCCGTGGCGGTCCTCGTTGGCGATCAGGTTGTCGAACGCCCTCTGGAGCGAGATGGCCCGGTTCCATTTCACCGAGACCAGCCCTCCCGGTAGCCGGAGGCTCTTGTCTTCCATCATCTTCCGGTAGGGCATCTTGCTCTCGACCCAGAGTTGGAGCGAGCCCCGGTTCTCCCGGAATCGCCGTTCGATCGTCGGGGGGACCATGTTCAGCCCGAGGAGACGGTCGAGCCGGTAGGCCGCGATCTCCCATTTCCAGCCTTCGAGGAATCCCCCCATCCGGCCTTCGGGATTTTTCCAGATGGCCTTCTGGGTCGTGCCGCCCTTCTCGAGGGTCAGAACCCAGGGGTTCGTAACGGCCCGGATTTTCCCCCGCTCCGCGTCGATGATCGGCGCCGTCGCCAGGAAATCCATCCAGGCCGCGTCCTGGGCGATCTCCTCGGGACGGAACTGGGTGGGGCTCGGGCCGGAGGCGGCGAGGCCGGCCGCCAGGACGAGGCCGAGGAGGGCGGGGACGCTACCCCTTCTCTTCATGACGAGCCATCCTTTCATCAATAGATGGCCGCGGCTTCGCCGCTCCGGCGGGCGATGTCTTGGATCTCCTTGAGGATCATCCCCGCCCTGAGGGCGACGGCTTCGATCTCGCTTCTCGTCAGGTAAGGCCGGACGGCCTCCCGGATTTTCGGCGCGTCGAGGGACCCGAGCCTTTCGACCAAGGCCCGGGGCAAGGGAGACAAGGGATAAAAACCCCCGTCGCTCGTCCGGAACGCCCCGTTCTCGCCGAAGATGAGGCTGTCGGCGGCGGCCCTGGGCGTCCGGAAAGCCCGGGAATGGTCGATGAGCAGCATCCTCCAGTCTTCGGTGACGAGGATGTTGTTGGCGTTCCGGTCCTCGTTTCCGATCAGGCTGTCGAACGCTCTTTGGATGAAGGCCCGGCGGTTCCAGGCGTCGCTCTTGGCGGCGGGGACGGCCGTCCCGTCGCCCGTCTTCTTTTTCAGGTTGGCGGTTTCGTCGATCCAGAGCTGGAGCGACCCCTTGACCCCTCCTCTCCGCCGCTCGACCGTGGGCGGGACCATGTCCAACCCGAGAAGCCGGTCCAGGCGGTAAGCGGCGATTTCGTGGCGCCAGGCGTCGACGAGCCCGCCCTCGGAGACGTCGACGTCCTTCCACAGCCCGAACCGGGACCGCCCGCCTTTTTCGAGGGAGAGCTTCCAGGGCCTTGTCGTCGCGTCCGGGCCGCCGAGCTGCTCTTCGCCGGCGATCCTGGCGCTCTTGAGGAATTCCTCCCAAACGGCCCCCTCGGCGGTCTCGGCGGGGAGAAATTGGGAGGCGGCCTTCAGGCCCGGGAGGAGAACGAAGGCCAGGACGGCGGCCGTCCCGGCCGGGCCCCTACGGCGCGTAAAGGACATTCGTCTCTCCGAATTTTTCGGCCAGGGCGGCGATTTCGTCGAGGATGAGGCCGCGGCGGGCGATCACGGCTTCGACTTCGTTCTCGGTCAGGTAGGAGCCGGCGGCCTCGCGGACGGACGCCTCGGTCAGGCCCCGGATGCGCTCGACGAGCGCCCGGGGGACGAAGCGGAAGAGCATCGGAACCTTGGACCCGTCTTCGGTCTCCCGCATTTTCAGGCCGTTCCGGCCGAACATCAGCCGCCGCTTGTGGATGTCCTCCGACCGGAAAGCCCGGGAATGGTCGATGAGGATCATCCGCCAGTCGTCCGTGTAGAGGACGTTCTGCTGCGTCCGGTCGTCGTTCCCGACGAGGCTGTCCCAGAGACGGGCGAGGTATTTCGTTTTTTCGGTGTCGTCGAAGGCGTCCTTCGGGATGGGGATCCCTTTCTCCTGGACCTCGAGGAGGCTGTGCTTGTTGTCGGCCCAGAGGGAGAGGGCCCCGGGCCGGCCCCGGTGGGAGCGCTCGACGCAGGGCGGGACCATGTTCAGCCCGATGAGCTTGTCCAGCCGGTAGGCCGCGACCTCGAACCGCCATTCGTCGAGAACGCCCATCGGAGCGCCGGTGACGGCTTTCCAGGCGGCGTATTTCTCGACCTCGCCCTTCCGGAGAAGGATCTTCAAGGGGGCGGTCACGCCCTCCCCGATCGGCTTGGCGCTGACGATCTCGGCCGTTTGCAGGAACTCCTCCCAGAATTCGCGCTGGAGGATCTCGTCGGGCCGGAACTGGGCCGGCCCGGCGGAGACGGCGATCATTCCGAGGAGAAGAAGACATCCGAGGCGGGGGCGATGAAACGGGAGCGGTTTCTTCATGGGTCCACCTAAGTTCCCGATGTCCGCATTGTACGGCCTCGAGGGCGAAAAATCAACGTCCCCGCCGACCGTCCCTAGGCCGGCCGGCCGCCGGCCGAGGTCCGTTTCTTGTGCTCGCGATAAATCATGATCCCCAGGCCGATCCAGAGGATCACGAAGACGAAGTTCAGCCGGGCGAGGTTGGCGACGCTCAATTTCAGGAGGATCATGTTCAGGAAGACGAGGCCGGCGTTCAGGGCGTCGCCCGTCCGGTGGAAAAACGTGTCGATGGCCGCTTTGGCCTTGTACTTCTCGACCCGGCTGGTGATGAGAAAGAGGGAGTGGCGGGTCGTGTTCATGAGCGAGTAATCCGTCCCGTTCTCGACGGCCTTGAAAATCTTGACCAGGCCCAGGCTGAGGAAGAAGCTCAAGGCGAAGTACCCTCCCAGGGCCAGGACGGGGAGGATGAAAACCGCCGTCCGGACGCCGAACCACTTGAAAATCCGGGAGACGACGAACAGCTGAAGGGCCATCGACCACAGCCCCTGGAGGCTCATGAACCCGGCGTAGAATTCCGTCAGAAACTGGCGCTTGAGGAGGTCGTGTTCCGCTTCCGTGGCCGCGGCCGCGGCGACCCTTTCGGCGGCCGGGGCGGCGACGCTGTCGAGGATGTACTGGCCGTTTTGATTGATGAAGTTGAGGAGAAGGACGAAGAGGGCGATGCAAAGGAGGTACCGGTTTTGCCAGACGAGCTTGAAGCCGCCTCCCGGGGCGACGGGCTGTTCATCCTCCAGGGGGGCCGCCGAAGCCGCCGGTTCCGCCCGGGAAGAGGATTTCTTCAAGGCGATCTCGCGCCTGTGGATCAGAAGCGTGAAAACGACGCAGAGGCCGAGGATTCCGGCGGCGATGAGGAGCATCGGAAATTCCCCCAGGGCGCCGACGAGCCTTTCCGTCAGGGTCGAACCGACGAACCCGCCGAAGACGGCCCCGAAGGCGACGAGCGGAAACAGGCGCCGGCCCATGTCCTCGGTGTACAGGTCGTTGGCGAACGCCCAGAACTGGGCGATGACCGTGACGTTGAAGATCCCGACCCAGATGAAATAGATGATCCCCATGGCCTTCCCGGAGAGCCCGGACAGATGGAGGACGTAGAAGAGGACGATGTTGAGGATGAAAAAGCCCGAAACCCAGGCGATGAGCTTCTGGCGGGGGACTCGCGAGGCCAGACGGCTGAAGCCTTTGACGACGAAGACGAGGAAAAAGGCCATGGCCGCGAAGAGATAGGCCTTGTCCTCCGGCGTCCATTTCGAGAGGATGAACGATTCCCGAATGGGCTTGATGATGTAATAGGCCGTCAGGAGAAGAAACACGTTGAGGGTCAGGAGCAAGGCCGTGCCGGCCTCCCCCGGCCGGACGCTGGTCACGAGATGGAGAACCCGATAAATCCACCCTCCGGAGGGGTCGCGATCGCTCATCGGATCTTCCTTTCAGGGGAAAGGCCGGGATCAGTATATGACCGCCCGCTCGCCTTTTTCCCGAATCAGGGCGTGAAGCCGGCTGATGACGGAGGTCCACCGGCCCCAGAGCGCGTCGAGCTCGGACGGGTCGAGATAGGACCGCAGCCGGGCGGCCAGGGTCGATCGCGAGGTCGTCTCGAGGCGGTCGTAAAGATAGCGCGAGCACCTCTCGATCGAGCATCCCTCGTCCAAGGCCGTCGACGGGGCAAAGGCCTCCGAGAAGTCGACCCGGCAGATCCTCCAGGACTCCTTGTGGATCAGGGTGTCGTCGATGTCCTGGCACTTGTCGTTGGCCAGGACCTCGAAGACCTTGATTTCGTCGAGGCGGTCGCGAAACGAGCCGGGGTTCGGCGGCTGGAGGCCGGTCCGGAGGCGGTCTCGCTCGGAGATGAATCCCTCGAGATACCACTGGAGGGCGCCGGGCGTCCCGGAGACCTCGCGCTCGACGGTCGGAGGAACGATGTCGAGGTTGAGGAGGCGGCTCAGAGCATATCCGGCCAGGTCGTACTTGTAGCTGTCGGCCAAGGCCAGGGGCCGGGGCCGGTGTTTGTATTTGAACAGCGTCCGGATCCGGGTTTTCCCTTCATCGAGGAAGACCCTCCAGGGAAGAGTCCTCCCCGGCTCCAGATCCTTGCGGATCTCGACGATCCGGGCCGTCTTGAGGGTGGATTCCATCTTCCGGATGTCCCACCCGCCGGGTCCGTCGGCCGCCCGGATGACGGCCGCCGCGCCGGCCGCCAAGGCCCATAGCCCCAAGCCGCCGATGACGACCGATCTCTTCCCGTGTTTTAGCATGGAACTCCCCCTTAATATCCGGACGATGGCTTGCCGGCCGGACCGTCTTTGGGCCAGACCCGGAACTCCCCGTTTTCGATGATCAAGGCCGCCTTGGCGCCGCCGCTCTCCATCCATATGCCGGTGTCGATTATCCAGACCTTCCGGTTGAAACGGTGAAGACGGTCGAGAGAGACCGATTCCGTGGTCGGCGTGTGGGCGACGACGATGGCCCGGGCTCCGAGGTTCTCGAGGATCCGGTCGACCTCGGCCTTGAGGATGGCCTCGTCCGCGTAGGCGAGGTCGCGGTGCCAGAGAGGCCCTTGGCTGTTGTTGAGCAGCCGGAAGGCGAAATCGCGTTCGCCGCGAATCCACCGCTCGAGCTCCGAGGTCAGGATGGCGTTCAGGCGGGAGCACGTGTAGTTCGAGTAGGCCTCGCTCAACCCGCCGTGAACGAAGACGATGTCGTTGATCTTGACCACGGCGTTATGGCGGGCGATCCAGCGGCCGTAGGATCTGTTGAACTCGTCGTAGTAGGCCCTTTGGGCTCCGGGGTCCTTCATGAGGCTCTCCCACAGGAGCCCGAGGTCGGCGTTCGGGCCGGCCGCCTTGAGGAACTGCTTCGTCCTTTGGGCGAGGAACTTCTCCGGCAGGAAGTCCCGGAATTGACCGGGGCTGACGCCGCCCGGGACGTCGAGGGCGACTTCGAGGATGTTCATTTCCTCGTGGTTCCCGATGAGCATGTGGACGCGGCCGCCGGCGACCAGAGCCTCCCCTTCGAGATGGGCGATGAGGTCGAAGATCTTCCTCGGCTCGTGGCCGCGGTCCATGATGTCCCCCATCTGGACGAGATGGGTCCGGCCCGCGGCCCAGCGGAGTTCGCCGTCGACCGCCTCGACGACCCCCGTCCCCTTGAGGATTTCGACGAAGGCGTCGTAGGCGCCGTGGAGGTCGCCGACGGCGACGATCTTGTCGACGCCGGTGAACTCACAAACCCGGTCGGGCTTGGTCCTCGGCGGGAGCTGGCCGCCGGCGGGGAGGGCCGGACGAGGCGGCGCCGGGGTCTCGGCCGGCGGGGCGGGCCGGGAGGGCGTCACTTCCGGGGAGGCCGAGGCGCAGGCCTCTCCCTGGAAAAAGAGGAGAAGGGCCAAAGCCGCGCCCGCGAAACAAACGCGTCCTTTGGAGCGTCCCCGGAGCGGCCTTCGCCGAGCCCTCATCACCTTTACTATCGTCCCCAATTGGCTCGGAGTCAAGCCCCAAAATCGTCGAAGTTTTGGGACAAGCGATATCGATTGATTTTTCCCCGTCGAGGGATTATCGTAGAGGGCGCCCGGGCGCCCCGGCGAAGGTTGGGGCGGGGGTCCGGAGGCGAATCCGGAGGGAAAATCATCCGGCCGTCGA
>VGJF01000127.1 GCA_016867585.1 Candidatus Aminicenantota bacterium
CGGCTCAACGTTCGTAGGAAACGTCCCTGACCATCATAGACCTTGATGTGCATGTCTCCCCAGTCCATGACGTAAACCCGGCCTTGGGCGTCGACCTTGAGGTCGAGAGGCTTGTTGAACATCGCCGCCTCGGCCGTCGTCTCTTCGCCGCAGGACATCTCGGCCGTGAGTTTGCCGGTGAAACGTCCGTCTCTCGGGAAATCCGGATTCATGATCGTCTTGACGCCGTCTTTGACCGAGGTGACGGCCGGGTAGGGCTTCTGCCGGCCGGGGAGAACTGTAGCCGTCACCAGGACCATCCCCAGCAGGGCGGAAAAATAGGACTTGCGCTTTCCCATGATTCCTCCTCCTTGTCCGGAATACCTCGTCTATCATACGCCGAATTCCGCGCATTCGTTACTCTAACCGTTATACTTTCAGCGTTAGGCCTTGAAGCCCATGGCGCGGGCGTGTCCCCCAGAGCGGAGTGGGACCCTCGTCAGGGGGACGCAGCGAGGGGGATATGGCCGCGCCATGCGGCGGCGATGCCGGAACGGCTTGACAATCCTCCTTCTGGAAGGCAAATTGATGGCCCGGAGTGAAGCCATGAATCCAGAAGCGATCAGAACGGCGGTCGATAAATTCCCGCGGGTGGAACTCATCCACCGGCCGACGCCGATGCGGAAGCTCGAAGCGGTCTCGGCCGAGCTCGGCGGGCCGGAAATCTGGGTCAAGCGCGAGGACCTGACCGGTTTGGCCTTCGGCGGGAACAAGACCCGAAAGCTCGAGTTCATCATCCCCGACATGCTGGCCCGGAAGGCCGAGGTCATGGTCACCTGGGCCGCCCTCCAGTCGAACTGGGCGATGCTGACGGCCGCGGCCTGCACCCGGTACGGGATCCATCCCGTCCTCGTCCTCTTCAAGCGGTACGACCTGCCGCCCGAATACGACGGCAACATGCTCTTGGATTTCATCCTGGGGGCCGAAATCCGGACCCGCGAGCCGGTCGCCGGAAAAATCACCTCGCGCGAGGCCGCCGGGGCGGTCATCGAAGAGGTCGCGGACGAGTTTCGGGCCACGGGCAAGCGCGTCTACACGATTTCGGTCGGCGGATCGATGCCCATGGGGTCGATGACCGTCCCTTTGGGCGCGATCGGATACGTCGACGCCTTCGTCGAGCTTCTCGGCCAGACGCGGGAGCTGGGATTCACCCCCGACGCGGTCCTCCATTCCTCCGGCTCCGGGTCGACCCAGGCCGGACTTCTCCTCGGCGCCAAGGCCCTTTCGCCTTCGACGCGCATCGTCGGGATCAGCGTTTCGGACGAGAAAGCCCCTTTCGCCCGGGATGTCGAGACGATCGCCGCGGCCGTCGAGGCCGCCCTGGGGATCAAGACGGGATACGCCCTCGAGGACATCATCGTTTTCGACGAATTCATCAAGGAGGGATACGGGATCGTCAACCGGGACGTCGCCGAGGTCATCCGGCGGATGTTCCGCCGCGAAGGGATCGTCCTCGATCCCGTCTATACCTCGAAGGCTTTCGCCGGCCTCGTCGACCTCATCGGCCGCGGCTATTTCCGGAAGACGGACAGGATCGTCTTCCTCCACACCGGCGGCACGCCGGCCCTCTTTCCCAACAAGGGAAAAATCGTCGAGCTTCTCGGCGGACGGGTCAGCGCGAGCTCTTGAGATACTTCAGGAACTCGCTGCTCGTGCTGAGGAGGAGCCAGGTGTCTTTGGCCAGGCTTGTCCGGTACGTCTCCAGCGTCTTCAGGAACTGGTAGAACTCCGGGTCGGCGTTGTAGGCCTGGGCGTAGATCCGGGTCGCCTCGGCGTCGGCCTTGCCCTTGATTTCCTGGGATTTCCGGTAAGCCTCGGACTGGATCTTCTTGAGCTCCCGCTCTTTCTGGCCGCGGATCTCGGCGCTCCGGCCGTCTCCCTCGGACCGGTATTTCGAGGCGATCTGCCTCCGTTCGGCGATCATCCGGTCGAAGACCTTGCGCTGGACCTCGTCGACGTAGTTGACCCTCTTGATCCGGACGTCCTTGAGCTCGACTCCGAACTGGGGGGTGATCTTCGAGGCCGCCTCGAGGATGATGGCCGCGATCTTCTCCCGGCCCAGCTCGACCTTGGCCATGACCTCGGAGAAGTCGATGAGGGCGGACTCCTCCGACACTTCGAACTCGCGGTTCGAGGAGCGGACGATCTCGAGGAGGTCGTACTTGGCGATGGCGTTCCGCGTCTCGCCGTCGACGATGTCGTCGAGGCGGGAGTGGGCCCCCCGCTCGTCCTGGACGCGCTGGAAGAAGACGAGGGGATCGGCGATCCGCCAGCGGCAGTAGGTGTCGACCCAGATGTATTTCTTGTCCTTCGTCGGGATCTGGTTCGGGTCGCCGTCCCAGGCGAGCCATCGCTTCTCGAAATAATTCGTTTTTTGGATGAAGGGGACCTTGATGTGCAGCCCGGGCTTGGTCACGGCGTCGCCCTTGGGTTCGCCGAACTGGGTGATGACGACCTGGTTCGTTTCGCTGACGACGTAGACGCCGTCGACGACGACGGCCAGGAGGATGACGGCCGCGGCGAGGATCAGGACGGTCTTGATCGGGAATTTCATTTCTTCACCTCCTCGCCGGCGAGGTTGAGGAGCGGGACGAGATTCTTGAGAGCCTCGTCGGCCACGACCTTCCGGTTGATCTTGGACAGGACGTCATTGAGCGTTTCGAGGTAGAGCCGCTTGCGGGTGACTTCGGGAGCCTTGGCGTATTCCCGATAGATCGCCGTGAAGCGGTTGGCGTCCCCGAGGGCGTTGTTGACCCTCTCGGACGCGTACCCTTCGGCCCCCCGGATGGCTTGCTCGGCTTCGCCCTGGGCCTTGGGGATCTCGTTGTTGTACTCCGCCCAGGCTTCGTTGATCTTCCGCTCTTTCTCCTGGAGGCTCTCGTTGACGTCGTTGAACGAAGGCTTGACCGGGTCGGGCGGATTGACGTCCTGGAAGATGAGCTGGTTGACGTCGAGCCCGAGCTCATAGAGGTCGCAGAGCTGTTGGATTTCCTGCTGGGCCTCGAGGGCCAGCCGGGCCCGGCCGACGGTGATGACCTCGTCGACGGAGTTGTCGCCGACGACCCGCCGGACGACGGCCTCGTTGATGTCGCGGAAGGCCTTGGCGTTGTCCCGGAACTTGAACAGCCACTTGTAGGGATCCTTGATCTTGTACTGGATGATCCATTCGACGACGACGACGTTGAGGTCCCCGGTCAGCATGACGGCTTCGGCCGCGGCCTCGGGGGGGGAGGCGTAGCGGGAGCGCTCTCCGGGGACCATGGTCCTGAATCCGAACTCGGCCTTGAGCTGGCGCTGGACGGGGACTTTCGTCAGGGTTTCGATCCAGGGGAGTTTGAAGTGAAGACCCGGGTCGGTCGTCCGGGCGAATCGGCCGAATCTGAGGATGACGCCCATTTCATCGGGCTTGATGGTGTAGAGGGAACCGGCGAGAAGGGCGAGGACGACGATGCCGACGATGATGAAAACAAGCCCGCGGGCCTGGATTTTGGGCAGTTTCGGCAACTTCGGCATCCGGAATTCGAATTGCGGAAAGTCAGACGGCATGAGAACCTCCTTCGCGCCTCACCGGGGGCGCTTTTCATTTTTCTCTGGATTTAGAAACATTATAACAGAAAACACCGGCCGTGGTCCTGAAATAAGTTCGGGTCAGGCGGAGAGGACGGCCTCGAGACCGTCAAGGCCGGCCTCGCGGATGTCGAAACTCATGGGATCGAGCTCTTCGAGCGTCTTCAGGCCGCTGCCGGAGATGACGAGGACGATCCGTTCCCTCCCGGAAAAAACCTTGGCCCTGGCCAGCCGGAGGACGGCGGCCAAGGTCGTGGCCGAGGCGGGATCGCAGAAAAGTCCTTCTTCCTCGGCCAGAATCCTTTGGCTCCGGAGGATGTCCCGGTCGCTGACGCTCATCATCATCCCTCCGTTTGCCGCGATCCACCGCAGGACGATGTTTCCGCCTGGCGGATGGGGATTCGAGATGGCATGGGCGACCGTCCGCGGGCGGGGGAAGGGGAGGATTCGGCCGGTTCCCCGCTCGAAAGCCCGAACGACGGGGGCGCAGCCTTTGGCCTGAACGCCGATGAATCGCGGCATCTTCTTGAGATATCCCGCCTCTTGGAGGTCATGGAACCCCCTCATGAGGCCGATAAGGTGGCCTCCCGCGCTCACCGGGACGAAGACGAGGTCGGGGGCCCGGCGGCCTAACTGCTCGAACATCTCGAAGCCCGTGACCTTGTATCCTTCGATCCGGTAGGGATCGACGGAGTTGGCGAAATAAATGCCGTGGTTTCGGCCGACCTCGAAGCTCTTCCGGAAGAGAGCCGAATACTCTCCCCGAACCTTGACGACCCGGGCGCCGAAAACGGCCGCCGCCAGGATTTTTTCCCTGGACGTGTCCTCTTTGACGAAGACAACGCTCCGGAGGCCGGCCTTGGCCGCGTAGGCGGCCGTCGAGCCGGCCATGTTGCCCGTAGAGATCGTCCCGACGGTCTTGAAGCCGAGGCTTCCGGCTTTCTGGACGGCGACGACCGAGCCCCGGTCTTTGAAGCTTCCCGTCGGATTGACGGCTTCGTTCTTGGCGTAAAGATTCGGGAGGCGGAATTTTTTGGCGAGGCGAGTCAGGGGCTGAAGAGGCGAGCCGCCTTCGCCGAGGGAAAAGGCGGGGTCGAATTTCGCGAGGGGAAGGAAATCGAGATAACGGGCGGCGCCCATGGATTCGTCCTTGCGGATGCGCCGCCTTTTTTTCGCGAGGGAAATGACCAGCGGATCTCCGCAATGGGGACAGAACGGGTCGAATATATCGACGGGCTTCCCGAATCCGCAGCGCGAGCAGGCGAGTCTTTCCACTCCGTCCTCCCTTGCAAAGTCTCTTTGATACCTTATAATATTCTCGGCGGAGAGGGAATAGCCCAGGGAGAAAGACATGAAATTTCTCATCACGATGCACCAGGACGAAGACGGGATGTTCATCGCCGAATGCCCGTCGATCCCCGGCTGTCTCAGCCAGGGAAAGACCAGAAAAGAAGCCGAAAAGAATATTAAGGATGCCATCAAAGAATGCCTTGAGGTTCGAGCGGAGAAAGGCATGCCCTTGACGGTTTCGATCTCCGAAATTGAAGTCCGCGTTTGATGGCCCAAGTTCCGCTCCTTCGGCCCCGAGATGTCGTTAGGGCTTTCAGGAATCTCGGGTGGCACGTTGCTCGCCAAAAAGGGAGCCATATCATTCTAACGCGACCAGGTCATATCGCTTCGTTGTCCGTGCCCAATCATCCCGAAGTCGCCCGCGGAACACTGAGGGGACTGTTAAGCCGAGCTGGGGTTTCTCTCGAAGAATTTGTTACCGCCCTCGAAGATTCATGACGGACGAACGGTTCATGCGGGAGGCGCTCCGGCTGGCCGCCAAAGCCGCGGAGAGGGGAGAGGTGCCGGTCGGAGCGGTCATTGTCCGGGAGGGGAAGATCGTCGCCCGGGGATACAACCGGCCGGTCAAGACAAGCGACCCCACGGCCCATGCCGAGGTCGTCGCCATCCGAAAGGCGGCCCGAAAGCTCGGCAACTATAGGCTTCCAGAATGCGACCTCTATGTCACGGTCGAGCCGTGCGCGATGTGCCTGGGGGCCGCCATCCAGGCCCGCCTGGGCCGCCTCGTCTACGGCGCCGACGACCCCAAGGCGGGAGCGGTCAAGTCGATCGTCCGCTTTCCCATCAACAAGACGAACCATAGATTCGAGGTCGCGTCCGGCGTCCTGGCCGGCGAATCGGCCCGCCTGCTCCGGGATTTCTTCAAGGTCAAGCGGCGGAAAAGGGCGGCCGGCTGATTTTTCCCGGAGGGCCGAGAAGGGCTGTCTCGGCTTGTCGTCTCTCCCGGCGGCGGCGCCTTTATTTTTTCGCCGTTTCGGCTATAATGAGGGCCCGCCGACCGCCCGCGCCATCGACGGAGAGGTGACCGAGTGGTTGAAGGTGCCGCTCTCGAAAAGCGGTGTGCCCGTGAGGGTACCGCGGGTTCGAATCCCGCCCTCTCCGCACCTGCTCCGAAGACGCGAGCCTATTTCGGGGTCCCCTCTTTTGGAGAGGGGATAAGAGGTGTAAGACGTTAGAAGAGTCATTAAGGCGCGTCTTCGGCGAAGTGATAAAAATCCGGAGCCTCCTTCAAAAAGACGCCAACCTGATTGTTGGTCCCCCTTATTTCTTAAGGGGGATAGGGGGATTCATGTCCATTCTTAAAACCCGACGCCGTTTCTGGCGAGGGCCGCTCTTGCTTCAGACGTCCGCCCCGGGATATCCTTTTCCGCGGCCGTCTTCCATCTAAGCAGGGATATTGGCTTCAAGGAGCATACGATGCCAAGAACGAATCTCGGCCGGAAAGACGCCCACCCGCGGGGAATCAACGCCGACTGGCATCGGGCCCATCCCATGCCCGCTCGTCCGACGCTCGCCGAGCGCATGGCCTGGCACAGGGAGCATGCCCAGGCCTGCGCCTGCCGTCCCATTCCGGAGAAGATCAAGGCTGAAATGGCCATACGCCCCAAGTCCTGAATTCCGGGAGGTCGTCTTGAACATCAAGCGGCGCTTCGTCCTTGTCGTTTTTCTTTCGTTCCTGGGCGCATCCTGTTTTACTTCGGGCGGGACTTCGCCCCGGCTGGGCTCCCCGCGCCAAGATGCCCAGGCCGCGCTGCAAGGCTTCGATCAACTCGTCCAAAAAGTCATGACCGAATGGAAGGTTCCCGGACTGGCCCTGGCCGTCGTCCACAACGGCCGGATGGTCTATTCTCGAGGCTTCGGCTATCGCGATCTCGCCGAAAAGCTTCCCGTGACCCCCCAAACAATTTTCGGGATCGGATCCTGCTCGAAAGCCTTCACGGCGACGACGATGGGGATCCTCGTCGACGAGAAAAAGCTCGAATGGGACAAGCCCGTCCGGGAATACCTTCCGGCCTTCAAGGTCGCCGACGAGGTCGCCTCCGCCCGGCTGACGCCGCGCGACCTCATCACCCACCGCACGGGTCTGCCCCGGCACGACCACGTCTGGATCCGTTCTTCGTTGACCCGGCAGGAGATGTTCGAAGCCCTCCGTTTTCTCGACTTCAGCCGGGATATCCGCCAGGTCTACCAGTACAACAACCTCATGGTCATGGCGGCCGGCTATCTCGTCGGGGCGGTCGCCGGGACGTCCTGGGAGGAATTCTCCCGGGCCCGAATCCTTGACCCTTTGGGGATGGAGGCCACGAGTTTTTCGACCGATGATTCCCAAAGGGCCGCGGATTTTTCGCGCTCCTACACTCTGGTCAAGGGCCGGGTCGAGGAATTCCCCTTCTACAACGCCGACGCCCTCGGGCCGGCGGGCTCGGTCAATTCGACGGCCGAGGATATGGCCCAATGGCTCCTCCTGAACATCAACAAGGGGGCCTACGGCGAGAAGCTCGACAAGAGGATCATCTCGGAAAGGACCCTGGCCCAGATTCATGCCCCTCAAGTCGTCGTCCCCGACGAAATCCGGTATCCGGAGCTCTTCTACCCGTTTTACGGAATGGGCTGGCGGATCACGGCTTACCGCGGACACGTCCTCGTCTCCCACGGCGGGGCGATCATGGGCTTCTCGGCTATGGCCTCTTTTTTGCCCAGGGACGGCATCGGAATCGTCCTCCTCAACAACCTCGAGGACGCGCCCGTCAACGGCATCCTGGCCTATAACGTCTACGACCGCCTCCTCGGGCTGGAGCCGGTGGATTGGTTCCAGCGGGTCAAAGACGAGGAGGCGCGTTCCAAGGCCGAGCGCGAGAAAAGGGACAAGGAGCGCGACGCTGACCGCAAGCCGGGGACGATCCCTTCTCATCCGCCGGCCGCCTATGCCGGTGCCTACGAATACCCTGCCTACGGGACGATCACCGTTTCATGGGACGGGCAGGGGCTCAAGGCCGACTATCATCAGCGGATTTTTGTCCTCGAGCATTATCACGATGACGTCTTCAAGATGAAGAACGACTGGATGGACGTCGAATATAGAATCTCGTTCATCATCGACGTCAAGGGAGACATCGCCGCCATGACCGTCCCGTTCGAACCGAGCGTCGGGGCGATCGTTTTTTCGAGGAAGCGGGCGGAGTCGAGATAAAAGGAGAGCCTCCGATGCCGATAAGAATTCCCGTCATCCTGACCGGCTACGGAAACGTGGGCAAGGCGTTCGTCCGGCTCATCCATGAAAAGGCCGAATATTGCCGGCGGCGTTACGGCCTGGACTTCGAACTCGCCGCCGTTCTGAGGCGGAGCGGGGGATGGGTCCCGGAAGGGGATTCTCTCGAGGCTCTCGCCGAGACGGCTGGGCAGGCCTTGGAATCGCGGCCGGGCTGGCGACCGGGCTTGAGGCTCGAGGCCGTTTTCGAGCGCCATCCGCCGGGGGTGCTGGCCGATTGCACGCCCTCCAACCTGAAGACGGGGGAGCCTCAACTGGCCTTTTTCCATGCCGCCCTCGACCGAGGCTGGCATATCGCCGCCGCAAGCAAGGGCGCGCTTTGCGTGGATTTCCGCGGGCTCATGTCCAAGGCGCGGGTCCGAGGCGTCGCCTTGAAATTCAGCGGGGCGACGGCCGCCGCCCTGCCGACGCTCGACCTGGCGACCGTTTCGCTGGCGGGGGCGGTCATCCTCGGGATCGAGGGGATTCTGACCGGGGCGACGAATTTAATCCTCGGCCGGCTGGAGGCGGGGATATCCTTTGACGCCGCCCTTAAGGAAGCCCAGGCGAAGGGGATCGTGGAGCCGGATCCCTCCTTGGATATCGACGGCTGGGACACCGCCGTGAAGATCCTCCTCCTGGCCAACGCCGCGGCCGGCCTCGAATTGTCGCTTGACGAGATCGCCGTCGAGGGGATCCGCCATGTCTCGGCCGAGAGGCTCGTCCGGGCCCGCGCCGAAGGCCGGTCGATCAAGCTGATCGGCCGCCTGACGAGAAGCGAAGCCGGGATCAAGGCCGACGTCGGGCCGCGGGCGATCGAGCCCTCGCATCCGCTTTTCGGCTTCAATGGAACGACGAAGGGCGTCGCCTTCACGACCGACTCGCTCGGGACGATCACGGTCAGCGGGGGGAAGTCCGGGCCGTTCGGCACGGCGGCTTCCGTGCTCAAGGACATCATCAATATTTATTGCTAGGGGGCGCGGACATCGCGGCCGGCCCCCGTTCGAGGGCGAAATTGACGCCCCGGCCCGCTTTCTGGTACTTTAGCGGTCTCCCCGTCGAGCGCCGGAGAGGTGTCCGAGTGGCTTAAGGAGCGCGCTTGGAAAGCGCGTGTGCGTCGCAAGGCGTACCGCGGGTTCGAATCCCGCCCTC
>VGJF01000128.1 GCA_016867585.1 Candidatus Aminicenantota bacterium
GCCGAAGAATTCCGTCGTCCGCGCCGGGACGTCGTCGCCTGCCGGGACGGCGAGGTCCGCCCCGTGTCTCCGGGCGGCTTCGAGTTTTCGTTCTTGGATATCGGTCGCGACGACGCGGCTGCCGGCTTTCTTGGCCAATTGGACGTGGAGGAGGCCCGACATCCCACAGCCAAGGATCAGGACGTTCGAGGCGGCGTCCGCCTCCGACAGCCGCCGGGCCCGGACGACGCAGGCCAGAGGCTCGATGAAGGTGCTCTCCTCGTAGGAAAGGCTTTCGGGAAGGCGATAGGTTCCGTTCTCGACGAACATCCGGGGGACGAGGATGTGCTCCGCGAAACCGCCGGGCAGCCTTTCCTTGACCTCGGAGCATTGGGGAAAATGCCCGGTCCGGCAGAGGGCGCATTCGCCGCAGGGGATTTTGGGCGGGATAAAGACGCGATCGCCGGGCTTGAAGCGGACGACCCCCGCCCCGGCCTCGACGACCTCCAGACCGAGCTCATGACCCTGGACGAGGGGCGCCCGGGGCATCCGGTACCACTCGACGACATCGCTCCCGCAGATGCCGCAGGCATGGACCTTGACCAACATTTCTCCGGGTCCGGGGACGGGCCGGGGCACATCCTCGAGGCGGATGTCCTTGTTGTTGTGCCAGAGGGCGATTTTCATGGCTGTCGGGAGAGCTCCTCGTAGAGGGCGAGGGCCTTTTCCGGCGTTTCGTCGCGGTGGACGACGGCCCGGACGGCCTGGATCATGGCCGCGGGATGCTCCGACTGGAAGATGTTGCGTCCCATATCGACTCCCGCCGCCCCCTCGAGGCAGGCCTTGGAGGCCATGCGGAGGGCGTCGATTTCGGGGATTTTCTTCCCGCCGGCCATGACGATGGGGACGGGACAGGCGGCCGTGACCGTCTCGAAGCCGTCCTCGACGTAATACGTCTTGACGATATGCGCCCCGAGCTCGGCGCAGATCCGGGTCGCCAGCCGGAAATAGCGGGCGTCCCGCTTCATGTCCTTGCCGACGGCCGTGACGGCCAGGGTCGGGATGCCGTAGCGGTTTCCCCAGTCGACGACCTTGGTCATGTTGAGGATCGAGTCCCGCTCGTGTTCGCCGCCGACGAAAACTTGAACGGCCATGGCGCAGACGTTCAGCCGGATGGAGTCCTCGATGTCGACGGCGACTCCCTCGGCCGAAAGCTCCTTGAGGATGCTCGCCCCGCCAGAGACCCGGAGGACGACCGATTTCGGCAGGGCGGCCGGAACGACGCTCCGGAGGATGCCCCGGGTCAGCATCAGCGAGTCGGCATAGGGGACAAGGGGGAGGATGTTGAGATCGACTCTCTCCAGGCCCGAAGTCGGGCCCTGAAAATAGCCGTGGTCGATGGCCAGCATGACCGTCCGTCCCGAGGCCGGATTGAAGATCCGCGACAATCGATTTTTCATCCCCCACTCGAGCGCGCCGGACCCCTTGAGGAAGAAATCCTCCGTCTTCTGGGGGATCTGGGGGGCATAATCCTGGGCGGTCTTGTCGTCGGCTTCGGGCATGGCGAATCTCCTTTTCGGGTCTCGGTCAGTTCCAGGGTTTGTAGGGAATCGTCGACAACTTGGGGTCGGCCGTCACCCGGAGCAGGCCATAGAAGTTGCCGGCCTCGGGGACGAGCTTGCAGGCCCGGTAGCGGATCAGGCCGTATTTGGACTGGGGCTCGAGCAGGGCCGGAATCAGGTGGGCCGCCGGCTGGGCGCAGGACACGTAGAAATCGCCCTGCTTGACGAGCGCGGGCATTGTCCGCTTTTCCACCGTGATCTTGTCCGGAGGGAGGTAGTCGTATTTGGCCGGCACGATTTCCCCGATCCGATAGGCCTCGACCTCGACCTGGGCGTCTTTCGCGATGAGCCCGACGGAAATGCCGTGCCGGAGGAGCGTCCTCACGACTTCCGTGTAGGCGGCCGGGATGACATACCCTAGGGGACGGGCCACGGCCAGTCGCGACTCGACCAGGGGAAACCAGTTCTTGACGACTTGTTCCACGACCCGCGCCGCGCCGGCCGGGGCGGCCGGGACGATGTCGGCCGCCGTCAGCGTCTCGCCAGCCTTCTTGTCCGTTTTAAGCGTCCCCAGCGGGCGGGGGCCCGCCGCGGCGGCCGGACGCGTCCGTTCGAAGGCCTTCAAGGTCAGCGTGGGCTGGGACGGATCGCGGGCGTAGTCCATGTCCAGGTGAACGACGTCGCCGGCCTCGTACCGCCCGGCGTTTTCGAGGAGCTTGGCCCTCAGTCCGCGGACGAGGGGCAGGATCTCGCCGGAGTGCCGGGCCGCGGACTCGACGAACGCCCGGAGGCCCTCGTATTGCCAGGCGGTCCGGTCGGCCAGGGTTGCGACGTCGTGGCGGGAGGCGCCTTCCTGAATGAACGACAGCGTCTCGTAAATCCCCAGGCTGTTGCGGCCGTCGTTGAGGTCCGTCGTGCTGTAGCGCTTCATCTCCTCCCGGCCGGCCAGTTCCTCGGCCGCGTAGCGGACGCCGGCCGAGGAGTCCAGCCCCATCTCCTGGGTGACGAGGTATTCGAAGAAGGCGATTTTTTTCCGTTCCAGGGCCGCGGCCACGTCGGCGAGGATTTTCCGGCGGGAAAAATCCTGGAGCGAGGCGTGAATGTTGAGATTGGAGACGCATCCCAGGGAAACCCGGTAGTAGTCGTCGCCCTTCTCGTGGACGTCGATGGTCGCCTCGGGCCTGAATTCGACGAAGACGCGGCGGATGGCGGCCGTGCTCTCCGCCTCGAGCTTGACGTGGTCGCGGTTGAGGTCCAGGTTCTGCTCGTTCACCCGGACGTCCATGGCGTTGCCAAAGGGATTGCACTGGGGCATGACCAGGACGTTCAAGGACTTGAGGAGCGGCTTCAGGTCTCCGACGGCCAGGTCCCGGACGAGAGCCAGGGCGGCTTCCTTGGTTGACTGCTCGTTCCCGTGCTGCGAGGCCATCAGGAGCACGGTCGGCTTGGACCGGTCGAGCTGGTCCGGGCGGACGGCTCCTCCTTCCGTGATCAGGACGAGGTAGAGGTCCTTGGCCGGGAAGTCCTCGGCCTCCCGGGTCCGCCCGACGACGCGGACGGCGGTCTGGGGCGACATCGCGTCCAGGGCCGAAAGGAACCGGACGACATCCTCGTGCTGGCTGTACTGGGAGAACCGGCAGGCCTCGGCGGGCGTCTGGATTTGGGCCGGGGCGGCCCGGAGGATGCCGAGAGCGGCGATTCCGATGAGGACCATGAGAGCGGTCGGAAATCTTTTTTTCATGAAGTGCCTCTTCCTTTGTCGAACGTCATCCCCGGCGATGGAAGAAGAAAGATGCCCAGGGCGGGATTCGAACCCGCACGGCCTTGCGGCCTCGACATTTTAAGTGTCGTGCGTATGCCGATTTCGCCACCTGGGCCCTTTTTCGATCGTGCGTTTTCAGCCGCCTTTAGGCCACTTGGATTATAAGATAGGGCGAAGGCTGTAACAAGGGCCGCCTCATTGTATGCCCGGGCCCAAGCCCATGCCCATGCCCGTGAAGTCTACGAGGCCCTCGAGCCGGCCCCGACGAATCCAGCCCTCCTTGGGGCTCCGGCCATTCGGCGACGACTGGGCGACCTGGGAGACGGCCGTCGGCAACGCGCGCTGGATCGAAGTATCGAAGCCGAAATCAGTTCACGGTCGAGGAGGGCGGCGCGGCGAGAGAGGCGAGCTCCGCTTCGAGCCGGGCTTCGAGCTGAGGCTGGGGGAGGATGCCGACGATCCGGTCCTTTTCCGCGCCTTTGGCGAAGAGGATCAGGGTCGGGATGGCCATGATGCTGAAGTCTTGGGCGGTCTTTCCGTTCTCGTCCGTGTTGAGCTTGGCGAACTTCACCCGGCCGGCCATCGTCTCGGCGGCGGCTTCGAGGATCGGGGCCATCATCCGGCAAGGCCCGCACCAGGGGGCCCAGAAATCGACGAGGACGGGAAGGTCCGACTTCAGGACTTCGGCCTCGAAATTCGCATCCGTGACTTCGATGATGTTTTTCATGGGCGAGAACTCCTCATACATAATACGATTTATATATAAAGAATATATTATATAATTGGGAATGTCAAGGCCTCTTCTTGCCGCCGCCGGCCGCTTGAGGCTACCAGTCCAGGAGGCGGCGCTCGCCCTGGAGGGCCCGGATCTCGGTCGCGTCCTGGGAGACCTCCAAGACGCCGCGGTATTTCCCGGCGTCGTCGTAGAGCGGGAAGTAGCGGATGAGGATGAACCTCCCGCCCTTCTGGATCCAAAACTCGGCCTTGTCCTTGGTCTTGGCCTTGAAGGCCTCGACGATGGCGCTGACGACATTCAGGCTCTTGGGGGGATGGCAGTTTTGGACTTGCCGCCCGATGACCTCCGGGCTGCGGGGGAAAATCCGCTCCTCGGTGTCCGAGTAATAGCGGACCCGGTCGTTCTCGTCGACGAAGGTGACATCGACCGGAAGCTTCTTGAGAAGGAGGTCGACCTGCTCGGGCGTCAGGCGGCCGCGAGAGAGGTCGATCGTTCCGTCCGAGGGCGCGGGAGAGGCAGGGCCAGGGGAAGGGGCGGGGGGTGCGGACGGGCCGGGAGCGGCCGGCCGATAATCTGGCGCTTTCTCTGCCGCTTCGGCCAGCTGGGCGTCCCAGAGGTTCGACGGCTTCACCCAAGCATAGCCGATCTCGTGCTCTCCCCGCTTGATCCGGGCCCAGTCGACGGTCGTAAGCTTGCGGGCCGAGGTCGGGTAGAGGATCTTCTCCTCGAGGAAGATCAGCTTCTTGACGGCCCCGGAAATCGTTTTCGCCGTCGCGGCCGCGCCCGGCCAATTCTTCTTGGCCAGCTCTTCTCCGGCTTTCTTGAGGAGGGCCCGAACTTCGTCGTGCTTTCCCCACATGACCTTGGTCGGGCCGGTGAATCCCTTGGCCTCGAGGGCGGAGAAGAGTTGGTTTTCCTTCCGGGCGTAGTGTTTTTCGATTTCGCGCAGCCGACCCAGCGCCTCGCCGAAGCGCTCGGCTTCTTCCGGCCTGGGTACTCCCTTGCCCAGCGGCTTGGCGGCCCGCTTGAGTTCCTTGAGGATCGCCTTGGCGGCCTTGTTCTCCTGGACGAAGGTGTGGATCGGGTGGCCGGGGATCTTGCCGGGCTTTCCGGCTTTTTTCAGGGCCTTGTCGAAGACCTGGGCGTGGACGTCGCACAGGCGCTGGACTTCCTCGACGGGGAAGCCCTCCTCGATGAGGGCGTTTTCCATATCGGCGATTTCCTCGGGGGAGGTGTTCTTGATCAGCCGGGCGAAGGTCTTGCGGAGCTTTTCGGCCGGGACTCCGGCGTGCAGATCCCGGATAATGCCCTTGAGGGCGTCTTGTTTTTCCGAGGCTTGGAGGGCGTCTTTTTCGCTCATGAGTGACTCCTTATTTCTGGAAAGACGATCCTATTTTATCCAATCGCGCCCCGGGCGTCCTTGATGAACATCAATTTTTTATGCGGACCGTGTATTCGCCCTTGGCTGGTGGGCGGGCGGCGGTGAGGACGATCCGGTAAATCGACGCCCCCCAGGACGCCTTGAGGCGCTCGTCCTCTAGGGCGATCGTCTCGACCTCCGCCTTGAAAAACCCCTTGTCATACAAGATCACAACCGGTGCAGGCTGAGGCGAAGCCGCGGCACTGCCAGCCGCCCCCGCCCCGCCCGCCGCCGCCGGATTCTCAAGGACGATCCGCCCCTCCTCCTTCTTCACCGGCCGCCTGGCGCTCATCAGCGAGAGCTTGAGCGGGGCCTTGACGGCCGAAAGCGCATATCGCTCCGACAGCGCGATTTCCTTCCCGCGCGTAAACGTCAGCGTCCTTGCCCACGACGAAATCCCCGCTTCCTTCGGATACGCCCCCGCCAAATCCAGCCCGAAGACGACCTTTACCGGCTCGGCCTTGTAGACGACTTTCCGCGCCTCATACTCGCGCCCTTCCTTCTCCATGAATCCGTTGACCGTCGGCAGGTTGTGATAGGCCGACTGCATCGTCCAGATCTCATAGCGCCTGCCGCTGAACGTCTTGGCCGTGTACGTTTCGACGCCGACATCGATCAGCGCCGGCTCGCCATCCGCGTAGACGATGAAGTTCCCGACGTCGTTGTGGTTGTGGCTTTCGGCGTTGTGCCCGCCCTTAGCGGCGAGGTAGAGGCCGGCGGCCGACCCCTCCTTGGTGCGGGCGGCCATGACTTGGAGTCCGGGCATCCAGACGTCGCGATAGAGGGGCTCGCGCGGCTCGGCCGCGGTGATTTCCGGCAGGGCGAAGATCGTCGGCAACGCCCTTCCGAGGGCGCCGAAGCTTCCCCGAACCGCCTCCCGCCCCAAACCCTGACGGCGGGCCAACAGAGCCCCGAATCCGGCTAAATCCGGGTCGCCGACGGCCCGTCCATAGCGATAGATGAGTGCGGCGCTCGGGCTCAGTTTCGCCGCCGCGTCGGCGAAATTGATGTACCAGCCGTTGCGGATGTAGGCCCGGGCGATGTAGCGGCCGATTTCCCGGACGAGGGGCGCGCTGTACACATCGATTTTTCCGCGGCTCGCGCCGGCGAGAAGCTCGAGGCAATCATAGAGCGAGCCTCCCGCCCTGTCCCAATAGCCCGGCCCTTCGTCGCAACCGCCGTCGGGATGGTAGAACGACAGGAACCGGTCGATGCATTCCATGGCCTTGAGGACCGACCTGGCCCTCCGGTCGGGATTCGGCTCGACGAGAAGGGCGGCGGCGATCCAATTCGAGCAGATCCACGGCGTCCAGTTGTTGAGGGCGCGGCCCGAGACGCCCATCCACCAGAAGTCGTCGCGGGCGAGGTTGGGCGTCAGGATGCGCCGGCCGACCTCATATCGGATGCGCTCCCGGACGAGGGGCGAGACGGCGTCGAGCTTATCGCCGAGAAGATAGTCCGTCCAAGCCATGAGCATCCCCGTCTCGGCGGCGAAGAGGTCGACCGTCGGCTCGGTCACGTCGGGGAGGCCGCTGCCCCGCTTCTGGGCGCCGACATGGGCCGGGACGCCCCAGTACGTCTCTTCGGCGATGGTCCAGATGCCGTCGACGATTTCGTCGAGGAAGCGGCCCTTGCCCTCGACGCACTCGCCCAGGACGAGCTCGGCGAGCTTCGTCCGCCGCCCGAAAGATATCGCCTCGTAGCGCGAGCGGTTGCCGTTTCGGACATAATCGAGAAAGACCGAGGCGCGCGGGGTCGGCCAGCCCGTGCCGAGATGCTTTTCGGCCGTCTTGAGGAGCGCCGCCCGGACCTCCGGCGACACGGCTTCCCAGCCCTCCCGTTCGGCGGTCCGAGGAAAAGGATGCCAGTCGGCGACGGTGAGAAGCGCTTCCTTGAGCTTGTCCGGCGTCCAGCCCGGAGCGAGAAGGCCGGCCCTCGACGGTTCTTGAGCGGCGGATAAATTCGCCGTGAAAAGGCAGGCGCAGAGGAAGATCTTCATGGTTGCCCTCGTTGCGGGGGATTATATAGCGGAACGGGGCGGGAAGTCATTGAGTTCGTGTCCGAGGTGAGATATCCTCCAGGCGTGGAACCGGCCATCATGCGACAGGGACAGGAAAAGCCCGGGGCGGAAGGCGAAATCAAGCGCGGCCTGCCTCTCGTCCGGGAGCGCGACGCCGCCGCCCTCGAAGCCGAGGCCGCCTCTCTTCGCGAAATCGACGCCCGACCGCGCCTCCTCGCCCGATGGCGCGGGTATTGGTCCCTCACCGGCCCCGGGTGGGTTCAGAGCGCCCTGACCCTCGGCGCCGGCTCGGCCGGGTCCACGCTCCTGGCCGCCTCGCTCTTCGGCTACGAGCTCCTCTGGGTGAATCCCCTGGCCATGTTCCTCGGCGTCGTCATGTTCGGGGCGATCGGGCATCAAACCCTGATCACCCGGGCCAGGCCCTACGACGTCTTTTGGAAGAAGCTCCACCCGGCGCTGGCCCTCCTCTGGGGATTCTCCGTCCTCGTCGCTTCCATCGTCTGGCAGTTTCCCCAGTACGCCTTGGGGACGGCGGTGGCGAGAGATATTCTCGCCGTGGCCGGCCTGAAGGTCGGGCGGGGGATCATCGTCGCCGTCTTCCTCGCCGGCTCGACGGCCGTCTGCTGGAGCTACGGGCGCGGGAGCCGGCGCGGCGTGAGGACGTTCGAGCGGGCCCTGAAATACCTTCTCTACTTCATGATCCTGGCCTTCGGCTTCGTCGTCGTCAAGACGGGAATCGACGGACGGGCCCTCCTCCGCGGGCTCTTCGGCTTCCACATCCCCAAAACGGCCGAGGGCGTGTCGCTCGTCCTCGGCCAGCTCGGCGCCGCCGTGGGCGTCAACATGACCTTTCTCTATCCCTACACCCTCCTCGCCCGCGGATGGGGGAGGGATCATCTCCGGCTCAAGAATTTTGACCTCGGCGTTTCGATGTTCGCCCCCTTCATCCTGGCGACGAGCCTCGTCACGATCGCCTGCGCGAACACCCTCCACGCTCAAGGGATGCGCGTCCAGAACGCCGTCGACGCCGCCCATGCCCTCGCCCCCGCCGTCGGGGTGACGGCCGGCCGGGTCGTCTTCTCGCTCGGCGTCCTGAGCATGTGCTTCACGACCATGGTCATCGAGATGCTGCTGGCCGGCTTCGTCCTTTCGGAAATGTTCCGCTTCGAGCTCCACGGGCCGGTCTACAAGGCGGCGACGATGGTCGCCAACATCGGCGTCCTCGGGGCGTTCACGGCCATGCCCTTTTGGGTGCCGGTCGCCGCCTCCTCGTTCAATCTGCTGATGATGCCGGTCGCCTACGTCGGTTATTTCATCCTTCAGAACAGGCGCAGCTATCTCGGCGAGGACGTGAACCGGGGCGCGAAGGGAGCCGTCTGGAACGCGCTTCTCGTCGCGGCCATCCTCGTCGTGGCCGCCGGCGCCGCGGCGAAAATCGCCTCGCTCTTTTAGCCGCCGCTCCCCGCTACTTTTTCTTGACGGCCGCGAAGGAGGACGAGCCGAAGTCCCCCATGAAGACCTCGCCGGTCATTTTCTCGTCCTCGATTTGGGCCTTGAAGGCGAGGACGAAATCCCCGTTCGGGGTCGAGATGGTCAATTGCCATTCCGCGGTGTTTTCCTTGACCTTGCCCTCGCCCTTCATTTCGTCGCCCATCGGGCTGGGCATGGTGACCGTGATGGCGTCGTCTTTCTGCTCGAAGGTGACGTCGGACTTCATCTCGCCCCGCGGGGTATACAGCGTCATCTCCCAGACGCCCGAGATGTCGACCGTCTTGACGGGCGCGGTTTGTTGGGCGGCTCGGGCGGCGGCCGGGAGGGAACCCGCGA
>VGJF01000129.1 GCA_016867585.1 Candidatus Aminicenantota bacterium
GCGCCCAGGAGGGTCCGGAGGGAGGCTGGCGGGGCCGGTTCCGCGGACGATGCGAGGAGAATGCCGGGGTCGAGGCCCGCCAAGACCAATCCGGTTCCGCCCAGCCTGAGGAACTCTCTTCTTCCGATGGCCATGTCGGCTGCGACTTTTATACCAAATAACCCGGGAAAATTCAATTCCCCCGCCGATTGTGCTATAGTGTCGGGGCCATGGCCGAGGCTCCCGCCCTGTCGATCGTCGTCCCCGTGTTCAACGAGGAGGAAAACCTCGAACCCCTCCACGCGGAGATCGCCGCGGCCTGCGACGCCCTGGGACGGCCGGCCGAAATCATCTTCGTCGACGACGGGAGCGGAGACGGTTCGGCCGCCCTTCTCCGCCGCCTCCATAAGACCGATTCCCGGGTCCGGATCATCCGCCTCCGGAAAAACTTCGGCCAGACGGCCGCCCTGTCGGCCGGCTTCGACCACGCCCGGAGCGAAGTCATCATCACCCTCGACGCCGACCTCCAGAACGACCCGGGCGATTTCGGGCTCCTCCTGGCCAAGATCGAGGAGGGCTACGACATCGTCAGCGGCTGGCGCAAGTCGCGCTGGAAGGACCGGTTTTGGACTCGCCGCCTTCCCTCCCTTCTGGCCAACCGCCTCATCTCCCGGATGACGAAGGTCAAGCTTCATGATTACGGCTGCACCCTGAAGGCCATCCGCCGGGAAGTCGTCCAGAACATCCGCCTCTACGGCGAGATGCACCGCTTCATCCCGGCCATCGCCTCCCAGATCGGGGTCTCGATCGCCGAAGTGCCGGTCAACTTCAGGCCCCGGGTCCATGGGAAGTCGAAGTACGGCTTTTCCCGTTCGGTCCGGGTCTTCCTCGACCTCATGACGGTGAAGTTCTTTCTCCGCTACTCGACCCGGCCCCTCCAGATTTTCGGCCTGATGGGCCTGCTGTCGGGCGCAGTGGGGGTCATCATCGGCCTCGCCCTCTCCTACCAGCGCCTCGTCCTGAAACAGGGCATCGGCAACCGGCCCCTGCTCCTCCTGGCCGTCCTCCTGATGGTCATCGGATTCCAGTTCGTGACCATGGGCCTTCTCGGGGAGATCATGGTCCGGACCTATCACGAAGCCGTGGATAAGCACATCTACGTCGTCCGCGAGATCGTCGAGGCCGACGGCGAACCGGGCGGCCGACGCCTTCCCCGATGAATGTCCTCATGCTCGCCCCCGAGCCGTTCTTCCAGCCTCGGGGGACGCCGATCAGCGTCTATTTCCGGCTCAAGGCGCTCTCCGACCTCGGGCACAGGACCGACCTCGTCACGTATCCCCTGGGCGAGGATGTCGCTCTCCCCGGGCTCCGCATCCGGCGCCTCCCCAACATCCTCGGCCTCCAACGGATCAAGATCGGCCCCTCCCTGGCCAAGATCCCCCTTGACGGGATGATGTTCATCCGGGCCCTGGGCGCCCTCCTCCGGCGCCGCTACGACCTCATCTTCTCTCACGAGGAGGCCGCTTTCCTCGGCGTCATCCTCGGACGGCTTTTCCGCGTCCCCCATCTCTACGACATGCACTCGAGCCTGCCACAGCAGCTCCGGAATTTCGACTTCTCCCGGTCGACCCTTCTGCATGGGGCGTTCTCGGCGATGGAGCGTCTCATCCTCCGGCGTTCGCGGTCGGTCATTGTCATCTGCCGAGACCTCCTCGATTATGTCGCGGGCCAGGGTTTCGGCCCGAAGGCCGTCTTCCTCGAGAATTTCATCGATTTCCATGATTTCGAGGGGCCCGGCCCGGCCGACGAAGCCTCGGCCGGACTCCGGCGGACGATCGCTCCCCGGGGGGAGAAAATCGTCCTCTATGCCGGCAATTACGAACCCTACCAGGGCGTCCCGCTCCTCGTCGAGGCCTTCGCCCGGACGGGCAGCGGGGCCGTTCTTCTCATCGTCGGCGGGTCCAAGGCCGACCAGGAGCCCGTTCGGCGGAGGGCCGCCGAACTCGGCCTCGCCGGCCGGGTCGTCTTCATCGAGAAAGTCCGGCCGGCCGAAGTCCCCCTCTATTTGGCCCTGGCCGACGTCCTCGTCTCGCCTCGGATCTCGGGGACGAACACCCCGCTCAAGATCTATTCCTTTCTCAAGTCCGGAAAGCCTCTCGTCGCGACCAAACTCTGGACCCACACCCAGGTCCTCGACGAACGGATCGCCGTCTTGGCCGAGCCGGAGGCGGAGGCCCTGGGGCGGGCCATCTCCTTCGCCTTGACCTCGCCGGAAGCCCGGGAACGGGCCCGGAGCGCGGCCGAGGAGGCCGCCCGGAAATACGTCTATCCCCGCTATCTCGAAAAAATGGCCTCGGCCCTCCGTCTCGCGGTCGCATGAAAGCCTTCGTCACCGGGATTTCGGGCTTCGTCGGCGGCCGTCTCGCCCAAGTCCTCGTCGGCCGAGGGGACGCCGTCCGGGGGCTCGTCCACGTCCGACCGGCCCCGTCCGTCGGAGGCCTCGAGTTCGTCTCCGGGGATATCGCCGACCTCGGCCTTCTCGTCGACGCCTTCAAGGGAGCCGACATCGTCTTCCACTGCGCCGCGGCCCTCGGAGCCTCATCGTTCGGGCTCGAGGCATTCCGGGCCGTCAACGCCGGCGGGACCCGGGCCGTCCTGGCCGCGGCCGGGGAGGCGGGCGTCGGCCGGGTCATTCATTTCAGTTCCGCCGGCGTCCTCGGCCGCGTCGAAGGAGGCCGGGCGGCCGATGAAAACCACCCCCCCGCCCCGCGCGACGCCTACGACCGGACCAAGCTCGAGGGGGAAAGGATCGCCCTCGAGGCCGCCGGCCGCGGGCGGGACGTCGTCATCATCCGGCCGGGATGGATCTACGGCCCCGGCGACCGCCGGACGCTCAAGCTCATCCGGGCGATCGCCCGCCGGAGGTTCGCCCTCGTCGGCCGGGGGCGGACGCTCCAGACGCCGGTCCACATCGACGATCTCGTCGCCGGCACGCTCCTCGCCGCGGCCGAAGGCCGGAGCGGGGAAATCTACAACCTCGCCGGTTTCGAGGTCATGACCGTCGCCGAGATGGCCGCGGGCATCGCCGCCGCGGCCGGCGTCCGGCCGGCCCGGCTGAGGCTTCCGGTTTGGCCGACTCGGGGGGCGGCCTGGACGATGGGCCGCGCCTTCAGGGTGTTTCGAAAGGAGGCGCCTCTCAGCCCGTCCCGGCTGGCCTTCTTCCTCCATCCCAAGCCGTTGGACATCGGGAAAGCGCAGCGCGAATTGGGCTATGCGCCGAAGATCCCGTTCAAGGAGGGGATGGCCCGGACGGTGGACTGGTACCGAGGCGCCGGCCGGCTGTGAGCCGGCCGTCCTAGACGAACGACGGTTCGAACCGGCCGAGGGGGTCGGCCTTGCGGGCTTCGACGATCGCCTCGATGTCCAAGCCCTTGTCGGCGAAATGGTCGCGGATGACGTCCCGGACGACCCCGGCCTGCTTCCGGGAGACGTACTCGACGGTCATCTCTTCGTTCTGCTCGACGGGCCTTCCGAGAAGGTTCCGCTTCCAATGGATCAACCAGCCCGAGAAGCACATCGGCTGGGACCGTTTGACGACCTCTTTGGTCATCATCCCGGAAATTTTCTTGCTGTGGTCGAAGCTGAGGAAGTCGATGTCGAAGCCGAGCTCCGAGAGCCGCCGGCGGCGGTCCTCCCGGCTGCCGTACTCGTAGGTCGGGGTCAGGAAATGAACGGCGTACTCGGCCGCCAAGGCCTTGGTCCGGTTGACGATGCTCGGATAGTTCTCGGCCGTCCCGGTCAGGTTCTCGGGAGAGGGGACCTGTTCGCGGTTCGAGCCGTCGGCGTAGCCAAGGAGGTCGTGCTCGAGGGCGTAGAGGAGGCCGCCGGTATTCATCCCGACCCGGCAGCCGACGCACCAGCGCGTCTCGGCGTTGTACTTTTTCCGGTCCTTGAAGAACGTTTTCACGGCGATCCGTTTGACGACGTTCTTGAGGTCGATAATTTCGTGGCGGACCCGGTTATCGCCGAAGGCGGCCCTGAGGCGCTCGACGTTGGGGAGGTTGTTCTTGACCCCGAACTCGAGATAGCCTTTATCGAAGGTGATGAGATGGACCCGGTCGTACTTTTGGAGGAGGAGAACGGCGGCCAGAAGCGAATCGATCCCTCCGGAGAACATGACCGCGACGTCATTCTTGATGAGACCCATGACCGACTCCTGAAGACGGCGAACCCGACATCATACACGTCCGGCTCAAGATTGCCAAGGGAACGCCGGTCCCGGGGCCCGGCGACGCCCGAATCTCAGCGGAGGATGGGAGCCGCGTAGTCCTTGCCGGTCAGCTTGGCTTTGGCCTTGCGGACGCAGCAGCCGCCCTGGTGGAAGAACAGCCAGACGAGCAGACCGGCCAGGAGGGCCAGGACGCCCAAAACGATCAGGACGACGAGAAGGATTGTCGACATCGGCCACTCCCTATATTTACTATAGAAACCCTAGGAACAGTCGGCTTTATACTTCATCCCGGCCGGCTTGTCAAGCCGCGGCCGCCGACCGTTATACAATTTCTATGCTTTTCCCTAAATGCCCATGTCGCGGCCGCATCCCCCGGAGCGGAGTGGGACCCTCGTCAGGGTGACGCAGCGAGGGGGATACGGCCGCGACATGCGGCGGAGTCTTCAGCCGCGGACGCGATTTGACGGCCGGCCCCCTCTCGGCTAGGATGGGGGCCGAAGAGTCCCCGAGCGCCAGGTTCCGGAATGATGTCCCCGAAGGGCCGAAACATCCGCGCCGAGGCCGGAGTCGTCCTCCTCTTCCTTCTCCTCTCCGCGGCGATGACCTATCCCTTGATCCTTCGCCTCGACCGCCACGTCCCCTCCGACCGGGTCGACCCGCTGTTCACGATGTGGCTCTTGAATTGGGAGCACACCTCCGCCCTCCGCGGCTTTCAGGGATTCTTCAACGCCCCCATCTTCCATCCCCACAGGGGAACGCTCGTGTATGCGGATTATCTGCCCGCCCTCGGCCTGATATCCGCCCCCCTTCGCCTCCTCCTCCCCGATTGGATTTGGGTCTACAATGTCCTCTTCCTCCTCTCCTTCGCTTTCTCGGGATGGGGGATGCACCGCCTCGTCCTCTTCCTGACGAAATCCCGGCCGGCCGCCTTCACGGCCGGCCTGATTTTCGCCTTTTTCACCTACCGCCTGGCCCACATCAGCCATCTCGAACTGTTGATGACGGGCTGGATGCCCCTGTTTTTCCTCTCGCTGATCAAGTTCATCGACCGGCCGTCGGTCCGGCATGTCCTGGGCGTCGGCCTGTTCTTCCTCCTTCAAACCTGGAGTTGCGCTTATTACGGAGTCTTCCTGGCCTATTTCGCCGCCGCCGCCCTGGTCTATCTGGCCATAAAGACGCAAACCTACCGCCGGGCCGTATTCTGGAAGCGGCTCCTCGTCCTGGCGGCCGTCGGACTGCCTCCTCTCGTCCTTTACTTTCTGCCCTATTTGGCCGTCCACCAGAAAATGTTCCTCGGCCGGACGCTGGACGAAGTTCTCCGCCATTCCGCCCAGCTCGAATCTTTTTGGTCCGTCCCGAGATGGAATTCCTTCTGGGGTTGGGCCCTCCGCAGCCAGCCCTCCCCGGAGTGGATCCGCTATCCCGGAATCGCGGCTTTGGCCTTGGCCGCGGCGGGGGCGGGATCGTATCTGCGGACATATCTCCGTGAACTCCGGGAGGAGGGCAAGGGCCCTCGGGCCGTTTGGGACGCTCTGATGCTCGTCTCGGGAGCGGCCTGGCTTCAGACATTCGACCGAACGGAGGGGGTGTGGCCTCTCCTAAGGACGGTTTTTCCGTTTCTCCTGGCCGTCTCGCTCGGCCTGAGGCTCTGGTCGGCCTGGAGGCGCAAACCCAAACAAGCCCGGATTCCGGCGGTCCCCAGCCTCGCCCGCCGGCTGTTCTTCGCCATGTTCTGGGCGGCCTGGCTTCTTTCGTTCGGCCCCTGGATTTTTTTCAAAGACAAGGCCTTGGCTGTCGGCCCTTATCGGCTTCTCCTCGGCTGGGCCCCCGGGCTGGACGGGCTCAGGGCCCCCAGCCGCTTGGCCGTCCTGATGATGCTGGCCGCTTCCGTTCTCGCCGGCCTGGCCGTCGCTCGCTGGACGGCCGGCCTCAAGTCGGCGGCCGGGCGAACGGTCCTGGCCGCCTTCCTCGGCGCCCTGGTCCTGGCCGATTACGCCGCCGTCCCTCTCCCTTTGGCCGAGGTCCCGGCCGGCGAAAGAATCCCTCCGATCTACGACATTCTCCGCGGCCGGACCGAGCCGGGAGCCCTGATCGAACTTCCTCTTCCGATGACCCGGCGCGAGAACGGCCGCAACGCCCTCCTGATGTATTACTCCATCCGCCACGGCAAGCCCCTCGTCCAGGGCTACAGCGGGCATTTTCCTCCCGCCACCATCGCCCTTTCCGAAATCATGGAGAATTTCCCCTCGGACAAGACGATCCGGCTGCTCCGGAACTTCGGCGTCGGATACGTCATCGTTCACGAGCAGAACTATCGTCCGGATGCCGCCGCCCGGATCCGGGAAGGCTTGGACCGCCGGCCCGAAACCTTCATCCGGATCGACTCGCTCGACAACGACACCCTCTATCTCCTGCCCCCCGCCCCGCCGGCGGAACCCGCCCCGCCGGCGGAACCCGCCCCGTCAGGCGAGCCCGTCCCCGCCGGCGAAGGCTGGAAGGCCATGGCCGGCTCGAACCTCGCCCGGGCCGGAGCCGCTTTGGACGGGAATCCGGCGACCTCCTGGTCGACGACTTCGACCCAAAGGCGGGGCGACTACTACCGCCTCGATTTCCCGGAGCCCGAGGCGGTCTCGGGGATCGAGCTCCATCAGGGTTCGAAGCCCCTCGATTTCCCTCGGGCCTTCGTCGTCGAAGGGTCGGACGACGGACGGGCCTGGGCCGAGTTCGCGGCCGAGACCGAAGGAATGCCCGTCCTCGTCCCGGGGACGATCGAGGACATCCGCAACTACAGACTCGTCATTTCCTTTCCCCGCCGGACGACCCGCCATCTCCGCCTCCGCCTGACCGAAGACTTCGGGCGCCATCACTGGTCGATCGCGGAAATCCGGCTTTGGCGGTGACAAGACGGCCGGAATGAGCTAAGATAGGGACTTCGCCTTGAGGATTCCCATGAGACAACAGAGGCATGCCCGCGCCTTGGGCCGCATCGGAACGGTCCTGCTCCTCCTCGCCGCCCCCCCTCTCCGGCTTCTCCCGGCGGAAGTCGACGCCCTCCTCGACGGCCTCGCCGCCCGTCTCGAACGGACGGCCGCCTACAAGAACTGGACGGCCGCCTCCACCCAGACGGTCATCGAGGAGGACCGCAAGGGCCGTCCCGAGAAGATCACGGTCGTCTCCAAGGCCGTCCGGGTCACGGACGGGCGGAGGCAAGAGGACATCTTGAAGGCCGTCGTGACCGAAGACGGCCGGACGAAAGACATCACGGCGACCTATGAACTCGAAGCCCGGGAACGCCGGCGGGAGGCCGAGCGGCGCGCGGCCGAGGAGCCGGGAAGCCGGCCGGCCGGCCGACGGGGCAACAGGCTCGTCATCGAGGACATCCTGCCTTTCTCCGCCGCCCGGCGATCGGCCTACTCCTTCGGCCGCCGCGAGGCCGTTGGGCCCGACGGCCGCCGCCTCGTCCTCCTCGAGGCCAAGGCCAAGACGAAGGACGATATGAGCTGGAACGGGACGTACACCATCGACCCCGAGACCTACGACATCCTCCGGGCCGAGCTCCGGCCGTCCAAGCTCCCCCGTCTGGTCAAGGAACTGTCGGTCCAGGCCGAGGTCGAGATCCTGGACGGGAAATACTTCGTCCTCAAGCGGACGAAGTTCAAGGTCAACGGCGGCTTCCTCTTCATCAAGCGCGTCCGGATGACGGTCGAGGAGGTCTACTCCGACGTCCGCGTCCTGGACCCCGGAACGGCGACGTAAACCGTCCGATGGATCCTAACCATCCAACGTTTTTTTATCCCCTCTCCGTCCCCGATCGCAGGCCGCAGACGAGAACGGCCGGAACGTCGTGAGGACTTGCCGTCCCCGTAGGCGCTCTTCGAAGGGCTCGGCGTGTCAGGCGGCGGCATGACCGTCCTCGTGACCCCGTAGCGGAGGGGGGGCCCGTCGCGACGCGACGGGGGGAACCGACGGGACTGGTTCCCCGGGGCCGGGGTTAGAGGATGGTCATGCCGCCGCGACGCGCCCCGAGAAACGGGCAGATGCGCCACGCGCAGGCAAAAAGCGGGGAGCGTAAGGCGCGAGGCGCCGAGGGGAGACCCATCGAACCCGACAACGGTCACCGATGGGTCAAATTGACATCCTCCGCACCCGGGGATAAACTAGCGCTCCGCGTCGAGGGCCATCCATCGCCATGAACAAAGAGCGCGTCGGGAAATTCTACGACGTCGTCTGGACGGAGTACCTCCCCGAGTACGAAGCTTCGGAGAAACACTGGCTCCTGTTCTATTCGCCCGAGGAGGTCCGGGGGAAAACCGTCCTCGACGCCGGCTGCGGGACGGGGATTTTCAGCGCGATCTTCGCCCGGAACGGGGCCGCGGAGGTGACCGGGATCGACATCAGCCCGGGGAGCCTGGAGACCGCCCGAAGCCTCAAGGAGAAATTCGGGCTGGCCAACGCCCGCTTCGAGCGCCGGGACATGCTCCATCTTCCCTATCCCGGCGCGGCTTTCGATATCGTCTGGGCCTGGGGAACGGTCCACCACACGACGAACCCCCTGGGCGCGGTGGCCGAGCTCGACCGCGTCCTCAAGCCGGGGGGCTCGATCCTCCTGGCCGTCTACAAGAAAACGAACGTGACCTGGATCCACGAGACGATCCGCAAAACCCTCATCCGAACGCCGCGCTGGTCCTGGAACGCCCTGGCGAAGATCATGGCCGTCTTCGGCGGCCCGATCGTCTTCCTCTTCAAGAAAAGGGAAAAGTCCCGGCAAGGGGAAAAGCTCTCCGAGCTCATCCTCGACTGGTATTTCGTCCCCATCCGCCACCACTACCGGCCCGAGGAGATCCGGGCCTTCCTCGAGAAGCGCGGCTTCGCGATCGAGAATTATCTCGCCCACTCGGGCCGCTTCGACTCGTCCTCCAACTTCATCTACAAGGCCAGAAAACGGGGGACGTGATCCTCCGCCCCTACCTCAGCGTCCGGCGGTCTCGGAGACGGAGCTGCCGGCTCCCGACGGCGTAGGTGTAGTCCGGAAGCGAGGCGGCGACGACCGCCCCGGCCCCGACGACGCACCCTTTCCCGACCGT
>VGJF01000130.1 GCA_016867585.1 Candidatus Aminicenantota bacterium
TCTTCGCAACATCGCCCTTGGCCAGGTCAGGAAGGCGATCGAGGCGACTTTTCATTACCAGAAAATCCGGGTCAGGGCCGTTCCTCCGGCCGTCATCCTCGAGGATGTCCGGACGGTCTCCTCCTCCCCCTTTTTCTCGGCCGAGAAGATCGTCATCCAAATCTCGACCCGGTCCCTCTTCCGCCGCGACCGCCCCCTCCGATTCGTGTTCGATCGGCCGGTCGTGCGCCTGTATGCCCGGCAAGACCGGGAGCCGAAGAGGACGGCCTCCCCGGACATCCGGCTTCCGTTCGCCGTCGAGAGCGCACACATCCGCGACGGCGAAGTCTTCTATTGGGGCCCCGGGGTGAGCCTGCTCGTGAAGGGCGTCCGGGCCTTCTTTCATCGGACCGGAGAGGCCTTCCTCCTTCGGGCCGAATGCGACGAGCACGATATCCTCCTCGAGGATTTGGCCGGACGGGTCATGGGCCGGACGAGCCTCATGCTGGAAGGGCGGGGCGACAAGCTGACCCTCCAGCGGCTGACCGCCCAGGGGCCGGACTATCTTCTCCGGGCCCGAGGCGTCATTTCCAACCCGAGGGATCCGGCCTTCGAGATCCGGGGAACGGTCCGCGGCCCGGTCGGCCTGATGGCCGATGCCCTCGACCTCCCTTTCCGATGGGATGGGGCGGCCGAGGGATCGTTTCGTCTGAATCGCCAGGCCGGGCGAACGACGATTCGGGGAAGCTTCGCCAGCGACGACCTCGCTCTCAACGAAATGGCCCTCGGCCGGACGGCGGCCAACGTCGACCTGCCGGGAGACGGGACCGGCCGGATCGACCTCCAAATCCGGAGGCGGTCAGGTCCGACCGGCTACATCGACATCTCCTTCGGGGCCGGCAGGGTTCAAGGCGAAGTCCGAGGCGTCCATCTCGATCCCGTTTTGAGGGAAGTCCATGTCCCATGGCCGGTGCGTTCCCCGGCCTGGGGACGGTTCACCCTCGACGGAAAGGCCCTGAAAGTCGAGGGCGAGTTCCGCGACGACCTCGCCCTCGAGGAGCCGGGCCGGTTCCCGTTCCGCGGCCGGGTCGCTCTCGATTGGGACGGGGGACGGAGGGTGGATTTTTCCTCCGACGGGCTGGAGTCGAATTTCGGTTCGTTGTCCGTCGGAGGGGGCCTCGTCGTCGGGGGAGATATCGGGATCGATATCCGGGGCGATGTCTCCGACGTTCCTCGGGCAAGGGATTTCGTCTCCCGCCTCCTCGGCGGGCCGCTCCCCATTCCCGAGATCCGGGGTCGGGGGACGGCCGAGGTGAGGGTGCAAGGCCGCTTCGACGCGCCGTCGGTCAGGATCGGTTTCGACCTCGCTCCGGCCGGTTTCGACCGGTTCGACACGGCGGCGGCCTCCGGGGTCGTCGACGCCGGCTCCGGCGGGGCGGCGGGTTGGGTCAGGGTGAGGGATCCGGATTTTCGCTCCGACATCCGCTTTCACGCCGCCGCCGAAGAGGTCGGCGTCTCCATCGACGAGGCCGAGGGATTGATCGAACGGCTCCTTCCTCCGCTCGGCGTAGACCTGCCCTTGACCGGGCGGGCCTCCGGGCGTTTCGAAGTCCGCGACCGGGGCCGGGGTTTGGAGGTCGGCGGGGCGTTCGCCGCCCGGTCTCTCCTTCTCGCGGGGCTGAACCTCCGGGAAGCCTCCGGGCGCCTCGAATACTCCGAGGAATCGCAGTCCGTTTCCCTATCCGACATCGCGGCCGAGCTGGCCGGAGGGCGGGTCGAGGGCGGTTTCGGGCTCGGTCTGGCCAGCCGAGATTTTTCTTGCGATCTCGCCGTCGGCGGTCTCGCTTTGGAAAACCTGGCGGCCAAACTCCGCGGTTCGGCCGGTCTTCGCCTCCGCGGCCGGGGACATCTCGACCGGGATGAGATCGGGGGGCCCTTCGAAGTCCGCGGCCTCGGATATGCCGGCACGCCGCCGCTGGAGGCGGCGGGGACTCTCAGCCTCGATTTTCGTTCCGGCCGGATCGACGTCCGGGCTCAAGGCGCCTTTGAGCCCGGCCGGAACGATTTCGAACTCCTCTTTCGATTCCCCGAGGGCGAGGGGTCCTGGTTCGCCTCGGCCAAAGGGAGTCTTTTCAACCTCGACCAGCTCATCCCCTGGCCGGAGGCCAAGGCGGAAATCCGCTACCTGGCCGAGGCCCGAAGCGGCCGGGGGCCGCTCCAGCTCAACGGCGTCGTCGAGCTGGCGGGGAGCGTGTTTCCCATTCCCGGCTTCGCCCACGCCTTGACCGATTTTTCCGGGCTGGTGACTCTTCAGAGCGGCCGGGCCACGGTCCGCTCTCTTCAGGCCAAACTCGGCGGCGGGGACGTCTTCGGATCGGGGGAGGTCCGCTTCGGGGCGGGAGGCCTGGAGGAAATCGACCTCCGGGCCGACGGGCGGGACATGGCCCTCTCGCTCTTCGAACGGACGCGGGCCCGGGCCGACGGATCGTTCCGCCTCGTGAAGGACCGGAAAGGGTTTTTCCTTTCCGGAGACGTCGACGTCCGCCAACTGGCCTGGCGCCGGGACGTCGCGGAGAAGCTGGAGTTCGCCGCTTCTCCCTATCCCGGCTCCAAGCGAGGCCCGGGTTTTCTCGACGACCTCGCCCTGGACATCCGGCTCCGGGGCGAGGACAACGTCGTCATCGACAATTCCCTCGGCCGGATCGAAGGCCGGTTCGACCTGACGATCGCCGGGACGGTCGCCTCGCCGGTCATTCTGGGCGACATCGAAGGTTTGAGGGGGAGCGTCAGGTTTCAAGACCGGAATTTACGCATTCTCCGGGCCCGGCTGAGCTTCTTCAATCCCGTCGCCGCCGAGCCCTTCCTTGATTTTCGGGGCGAGACCTATCTCAAGAATTACCGGGTCACCTTCAGCTTGGCCGGCGTCCCGAGCAAGCTCCGGCCCGAATTCTCTTCTTCGCCGCCGCTCCCTCCCGAAGACGTCCTGGCCCTCCTGGCCCTGGGGGAATCCTTCAAGCGGACGTATTCGGTTGATGCCAGCGCCGGGGTCGGCACGGGCGCCCTGATCTCGGGCCAGTTGACGGACGAGGCCAAGAAGCAGGCCGAGAGGCTGTTCCGGCTGGACCGCTTCCGGATCGATCCCTTCGTCCTCGGGTCTTCGACCGACATGACCGCCCGCCTGACGGTCGGAAAAAAGATTTCCCGGGACGTCATCGTCCTCTACTCGACCAACTTGACTTCCCAAAGGGAGGAGATCGTCCGTTTGGAATGGGAGATTTCGGAGAGCTTCTCGCTCGTCGCCATGCGCGACGAATTCGGAAGGCTGAGCGTCGATGCGAAAATCCGCCGGCGGTTTTGAAGCCCTTCTCCTGCTCGGCGCGGCCGTTTTCGGGGCCGCGGCCCAGGGCGGTCCGGTCGTCTCGTCGGTCGTTGTGGCCATCGAGGGAGAGGCCGGGGCGGCGAACGTCGAAGGGCTGGTCCCGATCGCCGTCGGCCAAGCCTATTCCCTGAAGTCCGTCGACGACGCCGTCAAGCAGGTCTTCAAGACCGGGCTGTTCTCCGACATCCGCGTCCTAAAGGAAGGGGAGAGAGAGGTCCATCTAACCGTGGTCCTGACCCGGAAAAGGCTCGTCGGACGGGTGAGGTTCCGCGGAGCGGAAGGCGTCCGGAGGAGCCTCTTGACCGAGAACCTCTTCGCCCTCCGGCCGCAGAGCGATTTCAGCGAGGAGCGGCTGAGGCGGGGAGCCGAGGAAATCCGGGAAGCCTTGCGCCGGCAAGGCTATCTCGACGCCGAGGTCCGGCCGACCCCGAAGCCCGATCCTCTCCGGCCGGTCGTCGACGTGGACTTCGAAATCGCCGCCGGGCCGCGGTTCACGATCCGGGAGGTCGCGATCCGGGGCGGCCCGGCCGAGTCCGGAGGCCTGGCCGAGGTCATGGCGACCCGGGCCGGGGCGCCTTACATTCCGGCGGTCGTCAACGAAGACCTCGCCCGGATCAAGGGCCTCCTCAACCTCCGGGGATATCCCCGGGCCGACGTCGTCCTGCTGAACCGCGTCTTTCACCAAAGCGACCGGACCGTCTCGCTCGTCATCCAGGCCGAGCCCAATGAACGGATTCGCATCGAGATCCGAGGCGCGGATCTCGACGAGGCCCTGGTTCGGCCGATCTGGGAGGAACGCGTTTTTGAAAGGTGGGGGATCAACCAGGCGGAGGCCCGTCTCCTGACCGAGCTCCGGCGGAGAGGATATGTCCTGGCCATGATCGATTCGAGGATCGAAACCGGGCCGGAGGAAATCCGGATTCTCCATGAGGTCGACCCGGGACGGAAGTACCGGATTTCGGATATCGCCTTCGAGGGGGCGACGGCGCTGACGGCCTCGGACCTGCGCCGGGAGCTGGGGATCCCGCCGCGCCTGCCTTTGATCGGCGGGATCTCGGGGGAGAGGCTGTTCGAGATCCCGGAGCTCATCGAAAGCCTCTACAGGTCACGGGGCTACGTCGCGACCCTGGCGACCTTGAATTTCCGGACGGACGGAGGTTCGCTCCGGGCCGTGTTCGTCGTCGACGAAGGGCCTCAGCGGAGGATTTCGACTCTGGAGTTGCGCGGCTCGGCGATCGTCTCTTCCGATGTCCTCCGGACCGTCATCGCCGCCCGGGAAGGAGGCCCCTACGATCCGCCCCAGGTCCGGCGCGACGCCGAGCGCCTCGAAACGCACTACGCGAACCTGGGCTTCCGCGGGACGCGGGTCGAGGCCTCGGCCGCGGAGGAGACGGAGAACCTCTTCCGCGTCGTTTTCGAGATCGAGGAGGGCAAGCCGGCTCTCATCGACCGGATCGTCATCGCCGGGAACGCGGTCACCCGGCGGTCGGTCGTCGAAGACCAGCTTCTCGTCCGCGAGGGCCGGGCCCCCCGGGCCGACCTCATCCTCGAGTCCCAGCGGCGGCTGGAAAGGCTCGGCGTCTTCTCCGAAGTCAAGATCGAGGAGGTTCCTTCCGGAGACGGCTTTCTCACGCTCGTCGTCGGCGTCCGGGAAGGCGAACGGAACTACGTCGGATTCGGGACGGGATTCGAAACCCTGTCCCGAGCCGTGACTTTCGAGTTCTGGAACACGTCCCTCCGGCCCCGGGGAACGGCGGAATTCGTTCGGGCGAACATGTTCGGCCGGGCGGCCCTCCTCAGCCTTGTCGGCCAGTTCAGCCTGGCCGAGAAACGGGCCGTCGTCTCCTGGGACGAGCCGACCCTGTTCGGATGGCCGTTCCGGGCTTCCCTCAACGCCTGGTTCGAACGGGAGGAGAGAGTCAGCTATGGTTTCGACCGCCGGGGGGTCAGCTTGACGGCCTCGCGGGAAATCGCGCCCGACTGGACGTCCCTGACGACCGTCCGTTACGCCCGGACGACGCTTTATTTCCTGGAAATTCCCGAATCCGAGATCGACCGGCAATTTTTTCCTTACTCGACGACCTCGATTTCCGAGAACCTCATCTGGGACCGACGCGACGACCCGTTCAATCCCGAAAAGGGCTTTTTCCTGGGAGGCGACCTGGAGCTGGCTTACCCCCTCTTCAGCGCCGAATCGGACTACATCAAGACATACGTGAAATTTCAGAGGTTTTTCCCTCTCTGGCCGGGGGGGAACCTGAGCGCGACCGGCCGCCTGGGCCTGGGCCTGGGACGGATGCCGATCCATGAGCGGTTCTTCGGCGGCGGGGCGAACTCTTTCCGAGGACGGCTCTTCGACGAGCTCGGCCCCCGGGACCCCCAATCGGACAATCCCGTCGGCGGCAAGGCCCTGGCCATCCTCAACCTCGAATTTCGCTGGAGCCTGTTTTCCGGCCTGCCCAACTTCTCGGCGGCCGTTTTTTACGACAAAGGCAACATCTTCGCCCATCGGAACGAACTCCGTCCGGGCCGGCTGGAGGATGCCGTCGGCCTGGGGATCCGATACCGAACGCCCTTGGGGCCCCTTCGATTCGACCTCGGCTGGAACTTGGACCGGAGCTATGCCGGCCGGAACCCTCTGGTGTTCGTGACGATCGGCAATGTCTTTTAAGGATGGGGACGCGGTGAAGACGCGGATGATCCTGGCCTTGGGGGCGGCGGTTCTCCTCCCGTCCGCCGAACCGGCCCCGCTTCCGCCCCGACCTCAGGCCGAGGTCGTCAACTGCGTCGCGGCCGTGGTCAACGGCGAAATCATCACCCTGGTCGATGTCAGGATCGCCGAGACCTTCGGCCTGGCCGAAGCCCTGGCCGAGAAGGCCTCCGGCGACCCGCGCCGCGAGATCCTCGAAGCCCTCATCGACCGAAAACTCGTCGTCGGCCTGGCCGGGGAGAGGGCGGCGTTCGAAACCGCCCGCGTTCAAGCCGAACTCGACCGGATCGCCGGCCGGTTCGAGCCGGAGGAGCTCCGGCGGCGCCTCGAGCCGTTCGGTCTGAGCTTCGACGACCTTCGGCCGCATGCCGTGGAGAAGGTCAAAGCCCAGACGATCGTCGCCAACAGGTTCGAAAGAACCATCGCCGTCGGTTTGCGGGAAATCGAGGCGGCCTACGAGAACGCGTACGCCCCGGCCGAGCGGAACGCGGGCCGGACCCCCCGGCCGTTCGTCGAGATGATCGAAACGCTCGAAGCCGAGCTTCGGGTCCGGAAAGTCCGGGAGCAGTCCTCGTTGTGGGTCTTGAGCCTCCGCGACCAGGCCGAGATCGAGATCCGGCCGGATTGCCTGGGCAAGGCCGGCTCGGTTCCGGGGATCGACAGGAGGTGACGGAGATCATGTCCAAAGTCGTTTTTCTCTTCCCGGGTCAGGGCGCCCAAACCGTCGGCATGGGGCGAAGCTTCTTCGAAAACTCCGAGGAGGCGCGGCGTCTTTTCGAAACGGCCGACGATGTCCTCGGCTTCCGGCTTTCCAGGCTCTGTTTCGAGGGCCCCGAGGAAGAGCTTCGCCTGACCCGCAACGCCCAGCCGGCCCTCCTGGTCGTCAGCACGGCGGCTTTCCGCCTTCTGGGAATGGAGCCGGACGCGGCCGCCGGTCACAGCCTGGGAGAATACTCGGCCCTCGTCGCCGCCGGGGGGCTGGCTTTCGAAGACGCCGTCCTGGCCGTCCATCGCCGGGGGCGGTACATGCAGGAGGCCGTTCCCGTCGGGGAGGGGGCCATGGCCGCCGTGCTGGGGGCGAGCGCCGCCGATCTGGAGGCCGCCTGCGGCCGGGCGGCGGGAGGGACCGTCCAGATCGCCAACTGGAACAGCCCGGACCAAATCGTCATCGCCGGCCACAAGCCCGCCGTCGAAGACGCCCTCCGGATCGCCCGGCCGCCGCGGTCGGTCATGCTTCCCGTCAGCGCCCCCTTCCACACGTCTCTCATGGCCGGGGCCGAGGCGCGATTGGCGGCCGACCTGGACAAGCTGAGCTTCCGGGATCTCCGTTTCCCGGTCGTCACCAACGTCGACGCCCGGGTCGTCCGGACGGGGGAGGAGGCCCGGGACGCCCTCAAGCGGCAGGTCAGCCGTCCCGTCCGGTGGTCGGCCTCGATCGAGCTGCTGGCCGGAGAGTCCGCCGAGGTCTTCGTCGAGCTGGGGCCGGGGAAAGTCCTGACCGGACTCGTCAAGCGCATCGGAAAGGGGCGGCCGAAGCCTTTCACCGTCTGGAACGTCGAGGACTGGGATTCGCTGGAGAAGGCCCGGCGGGCTTTTCATCCTCGCTGAGTTTTTTCCCCAGGACCGCCGGTCCGAACTTGACGAAGTATTCGACCGCCGAGGCGACGGCCAGCACGACGGCCGATCCCAGCATGACCCGGCCGATGACGAACCACCCGCCCAAGGCCTTCGGACCGAGGATGTAGAAGGCCAGGGCGTAGGTTTCGAGGTTCATCTTGACCTTGCCCGCCCAGCCGGCGGGAATGAGGACGCCTTTCGAGGCCGCCATCGACCGGAACCCCGTGACGGCAATCTCCCGGCCGATGACGACGGCCGCCACCCAGGAGGGGATCCGTCCGGCTCCGACGAGACATACGACCGAGGCGGCGACGAGGAGCTTGTCGGCGATGGGGTCGAGAAGGGCCCCCAACTCGGTCGTCGTTCCGGTCAGCCGGGCGAGCAGGCCGTCGACGAGGTCGGTCAGGGCGGCCGCTAAAAAAACGGCCAGGGCGACGGCTTCGTGGCCGCGGAACGGGGTCAGGAAAACGGCCACGAAAACGGGGATGAGGGCGATCCGGAACACGGTCAAGGCGTTGGGCAGATTCATCGCCGGATAGGATAGCTGAAAACGGGCCGCCGGAAAAGGCGAAGACGAAGGGCTTTGACACGGCCGCGAGAGCGTAATAAGATTCCGGTTAAAGGAGGTTCCCCATGATTCAATTGCTCCGAAAAACGGGATTCCGGACCCCGGCGGCCGTTGTCGGGATTTTCATCCTGGCCCTCGTCGCCTTTCCCGGGCAGGCGGGAAAAGCCCCGGCTCGGGTCGTCTCGACCGACCCGGAGCAGAGGCTCATGATGTCCGATGAATTCGCGGCCATGAAGGCCGCTTCGTCGTTCAAGGACCTCAAGTGGCAATTCCTCGGCCCGACGAACATCAGCGGCCGGGTGACGGACGTCGAGGTCGCCTCGCCCAAGGGGAAAACCTACACGATGTACGTCGCGACGGCCTCGGGAGGCGTCTGGAAAACCGATAACGAGGGGACGACCTGGGAGCCGGTTTTCGAAAACGCCGTCTCGACGGCCGTCGGCGACATCGCCCTCGACCCCTCGAATCCCCAGATCCTGTGGGTCGGGACCGGAGAGGCCAACATTTTCCGGAGCTCCCAGTCGGGGGCCGGAATTTACCAGTCCGTCGACGGGGGAAAGACGTGGGCGCATCAAGGCCTCGCCGGGACGAACACGATCGCCCGGATCGTCGTCCATCCCAAGAACGGCGATGTCGTCTACGTCGCCGCCTCGGGCAATGAATGGACGAAGAACCTCGAGCGCGGCGTCTACAAGACCGTCGACGCCGGCCGGAACTGGGAAAAAATCCTGTCGGTCGACGCGGAGACGGGGGCCATCGACCTCGTCATGGACCCCCAGGACAACAACGCCCTGTACGCCGCGACTTGGCAGCGGACCCGGAAGAAATGGAACGATCCGAGAAATGACGCCTCGTCGTCCGGCAGCGGCGTCTGGAAAACGACCGACGCCGGCCGGACCTGGAAACAGGCGAACCACGGACTCCCCGAGGCGAAGTTCCGCGGCCGGATCGGCCTCGACCTCTGCCGGACCAAGCCGAACGTCCTCTATGCCTTCGTCGATAACTATGAAAAGGCGCGCG